>JAEMTW010000060.1:0-6271 GCA_016462095.1 Thermoleophilia bacterium | reverse complement strand
AACGCGCTGTGGATCGCTGCTTGGAGATCCTCAAGAGACAACGCTTCGCCGGCCATGCACGCCAGCCTACCAAGACGAAGGTACCCAGGAAGGTCCGCAGGAAGGTCCGCAGGAAGGTACGCAGACTCGACGGATAGGATGAGTGCGTGAGGACGCGCTACGGACTACTCGTGCCCCTGTTCGCCGTGGCCCTACTGACCGGGTGTGGTGGATCGGGCACATCGCCAGAGACAGCCACGATTACGCCACCACCGCCGGCAACAGGTGCGAATGCAGTGACGATCTCGCCGTTTGACTCGACGGGTACGGATTCCACGTCGACAGACATGACGAATGGCCAGCCGATCTTCCCCGCACCCGATCCGCGCGGCGTCCTCGCGCTCGCCGCCCAACATCCAGATGGGCGCATCGTCTATGCCACCATCTTGGATGGTACGCAGGGCGAGCTGATTATCGCCCGCCTTGGCAACCGAGGGCTGATCGCCACGACGCGGGACGCCAAGACCGTCCGGGTCGGTATCGATCTGACCGATTCTTCAATCGTTTGGGTCTGTGTGACAACGGGTGCCGATACACCAAAGTGTCGAAACCACGATTTCGAGAGTGAGGGCGCGAACGCGCTCGCCAGCGCCGCGCTGCTCGTTGGCGAGGACCACGTGCGGCAGATCGCTGCGCGCGTTGCAAGCACGAGCGATGGCACGCTCGACGTGCAGACGCGTGCGAACAAGGTCGACGCCTCGTGTCTCCGCGGCACTGATACCGGCGTCGGCAACTTGCTCGTCTGCGTATCGCCGAGTGGCTTTGTGACGGATACGGAGGAGGGACCGACGATCGCCCGTGCCAGCGAGGTCTCGCCGGCCGTCGATCCTGCCGAGCTCAATCCGGCTGGCATCGGCTAGTTCGAGTCGGCTAAACCTGTTCGGAGTAGCGGCGACCACCATGGGTCGCTGCGAGCCGCTCATCCACCGCATCAGCCGTCTCGGCGACCGCGCGGACAGCGTGCTGCAGCTCGACCTCTTGCAGGTCGTCACCGAGAATCGCGTGCTCGAACCACAATTCGCGCCGCTGCGGCGTATACGCAAAACGTCCAACCGGACCCTCAGCCGCGATCGTGCAGGCCTCGAGGGCGAGTTGGTCGGTGAGGTCCACATCGACAAGGACGGGCGCTGCAACGATGATCGCCGTCGAGCGCTCGAGGTGATGCATGACGGAGACGAAGACCCGCGTCGAACCTGCGGCACCATGCAGGCCCCAGACGGGATCATCAACGAAATCGCAGGCTAGGAGCTGGCGTGACGTGCGCTCGCGCACGACTGCGACCCGCTCATCCGCACCACGTCGCACGTCGACCTCAGGCTGACGCGGCTCGCCCGGATCCATGCCACCGACGCGCATTTGGAGGCGCGCACTCTCATTCGCAGCAATCCAACCAGCCGTCCAGACGGCAACCGTCATCTCGTCTTGATGCAGCGTGTGGCCACCGAGGATCGCCTGCTCGGCAATCAACGCACTGCCGTCGTGCCGCAGGCGCCCGAGCACGAAGCCGTCGTGTTCGAGCAGGACGGCCTCGGCCAGTGGGCCCGTGAAGCGCGGCACGGGCAGAACCTCGGCCGTGGCAACGACCATCGGTTGCGAGGCGTCAATCGGGTCGGCCATCACATCGACCCGTACCGAGGTCCGCGCAGTGCCGACACGACCACGCCACGCGGCGTCGCGGGGGTCCTCCTCGACGAAGGTGCGCTCAAGCGCACGCCGGATCGTGGCGTTGGTCCCAGGAAACTGAACTTCGCTCATGACCACCGCCCCGGACGTGCGAAGGCGCGGCTCACGAGGAGAGCCTTGCGGTGGCGCGGAACGACTGAGCGTTCCCGCCGGGCGCCGTAGCCACCACGCTCGATCTCGCGCAGGATCTCGCGGTACATCGCGCCGGCCGCCGCGACCGACCTGCCGCCGTGGATCAGCATCGGAATGCCTGCCATCCCCTGGGCGTAGAGCGTGTCTGCCCGCGCAATCTGGTCGCGGTAGAGCTCGGTCCGATCCTGCGTCGCAAGGTCGGTAATGCCGAAGCGTTCGAGCGTGTCGCGGGCGAGGTAGACGCGCCCATTAGCGAGGTCCTCATCCACGTCGCGCAGGATATTGGTTCGCTGCATCGCGTTGCCGAGGGCACGCGCCGCGTTCCACGCCTGGTCGTTCCAGACGCCAAGGATCGAGGCCATCATCTCGCCGACAGCGCCGGCCACGCGGTAGCAGTAGACATCCAAATCGCCCTCGGTCTGGATGTTTGGCGCCTCGAGGTCGTCACGCATGCCTTGCAAAAACGCCACCACTGCATACCTCGGCAATGAGTGTCGGTTCGAGAGGTCGTCGAGGATGATCGTCTCGCGTGTTGTCGGCTCGCCCGTCACCAGCCACGTCTCGACTGCTGCGACGGCGACCGCAGCCTCGGGGTTCTGCTCGTCGACGAGATCGTCGAGCGTGCGCAGCACGAGGTAGAGCAGCGTCACATCGCGGCGCACCGTGACGGGCAGCAGTCGCGACGCGACCGAGAACGTCCGCGAGACGTTCTGCATCACCTCGTCGGCCTCGGCCAGATAGGTATCCGTCGTGTGCGCCGAACGCCGAGGAAACCTCATCCGGGAATTCCTAGATCTCGTCGCACCAACCCCGCAGCTACCTCTGCACCGAGTAGGACACCTGGCACGCCAGCACCCGGATGCGCGCCAGCACCAACGTGATAGAGGCCATCAACCGTGCGGTCCTTGTTTGGCTGACGGAAGTACGCCGACCGCGTCAGGACAGGCTCAGTCGAGAAGGCGGTGCCTTCGTCGGCGTCGTAGCGCTGCTCGAAATCTTGCGGGGTCATCCGGTGCTCCACCTTGATCGACGCGCGCAGGCCCTCCAGCCCTGCGTCGTGCTCGAGATAGTCAATCACTTTTTCGCGCCACGCGTCAGTAATTGCACCCCAATCATCGCCCGAGGCGAGATTCGGAACGGGGAGCAGCACGGCGAGCGAATCGCCGCCTGGCGGTGCCATCGCAGGGTCGGTGCGTGCTGGAACGTGAAGGTAGAACGAGAGCGAGTCCGGCAGCACCTGCCGGTTGGTGACGTCGTCGATGAACTTCCGATAGTTGTCGCCCACAAACAGCGTGTGGTGCAAGAGCTGTGGAAACTGGCGGTCCGTGCCGAGGTAGAGCAAGAAGCACGACATCCCATTGCGCGGCTTACGGAACCGCCACGGTGCGCGATCGGGCGCTCCCTTCAGCAGCCGGCTGCGGGTGCGCACCGGATCGGCATCGGACACGACGACCTCAGCGGGGATCACTTCACCATCCATCAGCCGTACGCCAATCGCCTTGCCGCCACGCACAATGATCTCGTCGACGTCGGCCTCGCAGCGCACCGTTGCACCAGCGGCCTCAAGCGCGCGGACCATCGCCTCAATGATCGAATAGGTACCACCCTTGGTGTACCAGACGCCATCTTCGACCTGCAGGTAGGCGAGCGCGGCGTAGACGGCCGGGACGCGATACGGATCGCCACCGATGTAGAGCGAGTGGAAGCTCATCGCCTGGAAGATGTGCTCCTCCGAGAAGTACTTCGCGCAGAAGCTCGAGAGGTTGCGCGCCGCATCGAGCTTGAGCATCGTCGGCAGCAACTTGGCAAACGGCAGGGGATTTTCAAAGGCGCGTCGCCCTGCTGCCAGCACGGCCTGGCGATGGATCTTGCCGGAGGCCTCGAGGAAGGCCGGATAGTTGGCGGCGTCGACGGGCGAGAGCTTTGCGAGTTCCTCCTGCATCTCGACGACGTCGCCTTTGAAATCGATGCGCGTGCCGTCGTGCGGCCAGTCGATCCGATAGAACGGATCAAGACCAATCAGTTCGACCTCTTGCCGAAAATCACGATCGAGCAGGGCAAACAACTCGTCAAAACACCAGGGCATCGTCACAAGGCTCGGGCCGAGATCCCACGTATAGCCTTGGTCTTTGATCTGCGAGGCGCGTCCACCCGGTGCGGGTAGGCGCTCAAGCACGGTCACATCGAGCCCGGCAGCGGCCATGCGCATTGCGACGGCAAGGCCACCAAAGCCCGAGCCGATAACGACGGCGCGACGTGGCTTAGAGGCGGTAGACATTGATTGCAGCGTACGCGCGCTTAGGCGGTCGCGGGGAACTGTCGCGGCAGGCGACTCGGGCTTGGCAATGTCTGAATCATTGTCCCGCCTTTCGCACAGCTCACGCCGCTAGCGCGATCAGGCAGCGGTGCCGACGAATTTCGCCGGGTCGTCAAGAAAGCGACCCTTGCAGCCGTTGCACGAGAAGTAGTACGTCGTGCCCTCGTACTCGGCCGATGGTGTCGTCTCGTCGACGAGAATCTCGGAGCCCGACGTCGGATCGATGGCAGTCCGTGGTCCGTCCGCCTGCGCGGCTCGCGTGCGCTGCACGATGCCAGCGACCACGGCCAGGGCGATCTCTTCTTGCGTTACCTCGCCTAGCTCGATACCAGGCCGGGTATCGATCGTGGCGATCAGCTCGTCGCTGATTCCACGCTCACGCAGCAAATCGAGCGCGGCTCGTGCCCGCTTGCGCGATGCGATCAAAGCGAGCGTCGCCGGATCGAAGGCAAACGCGGCTACCAAGGCATCCTCGTCGTAGTGCCCCATCGAGGCGACCACGATGTTCGCGCCCGGCTCGATACCCGCCACGTCGAGGCCTCCGCGACCATCGATCAGCAACGCGCGGTGCCCGATCGCCTCGCCAATACTCGCCACGGCGTGCGCCACCGGAGTGTGTCCGATCACGACGAGTTGCGGGTTTGGCTGAACTGGCTCCAGAAAAATGTCCACGGTACCTCCCGACGGACAGGTTGTCGTGAGACTCGTCACCCCCGTGGGCGACAGCAGATCCTCGGGTCCGATCCGCAAGAGCTCGGTCTCGCCCGTCAACAGCGCATGGCGCGCGTGGCGCACCACATTCGGCTCCGAACACGAGCCACCGATCCATCCCTCGACACGACCATCCGCGTACACGATGGCTTTCGCGCCGGGCCGGACCGAGGCTGGTGCCTCGGCCCGAACCACAGTCGCGAGCACGTACGGCTGACCCTGCAACGCAAGGTCAGCCGCGAGTCGTCCAATGTCGAGCGTTCGTCGCATTACTCGTCCGAGACACCCGCGTCGCGAAGAGCCTTCCAGACCTTGTGCGACGAGAGCGGCATGTCGATGTTCGTGATGCCGTATGGCGTCAACGCATCGACAACGGCATTGACGATCGCCTGTGGCGAGCCAACCGTCGGCGATTCGCCGATGCCCTTCGCACCAATCGGGTGATGCGGCGATGGCGTCACACACTCTCCGAGCGTCCAGTGCGGACTCTCGACCGCCGTGGGGATCAGGTAGTCCATGAAGTTGCTGCCGAAGCAGTTGCCGTCCTCGTCAAACGAGATCAGCTCCATCATCGCCGTACCGAAGCCCTGCGTCAGGCCACCATGGATCTGTCCATCGACGATCATCGGGTTGATCCGCGTGCCACAGTCGTCGACCGCGACGAACTTGCGGACCGTGACGGCACCCGTGCCCTTGTCGATATCGACGACGCAGATGTACGTGCCGAAGGGGTACGTCATCTCTGGGGCGTCGTAGTACGTGACGTCCTCGAAGCCGTTCTCCATACCCTCAGGAAGCTCCGGCTGGTAGGCCTTGAAGATGCACTCCTGGATTGTTTTTGTGCGATCCGGCGAGCCCTTGACCGTAAACGTGCCGCTGTCGAACTCGAGGTCGTCGGGTGCACACTCGAGCATGTGGGCGGCGATCTGACGCCCCTTCTCGCGGAGCTTGCGCGCCACGATTGCCGTGGCGGCACCACCGGTCGGAGTCGACCGCGACGCGTACGTGCCGAGGCCATACGGCGTGTGATCCGTATCGCCGTGTTCGACGACGATATCCGTCGACGGAATCCCGAGTTCGTTCGCCACGATCTGCGCGAACGTGGTCTCGTGGCCCTGGCCCTGTGACTGGACGCCCAGCTTGAGCACGCCTTTGCCGGTCGGGTGGATCCGGAGCTCGGCCGAATCGATCATCGCCAAACCAGCTATGTCACAGATCTTCGACATGCCCGCACCGACGATCTCGGTAAAGGACGAGAAGCCAATACCCATCACCTCGCCGCGCTCGCGCTTCTCGGCCTGCTCCTTGCGGAGGGCCTCGTAGTCGACGAGCTCGAGGGCGATGTCCATCGCCTTGTCATAATCGCCCGAGTCGTACTCCCAGCCCATC
>JAEMTW010000059.1 GCA_016462095.1 Thermoleophilia bacterium | reverse complement strand
GATGGTGTCTGGTCGACGAGCCAGCCGGCTCAGATGCGAGCGCCCGTGACCGGCATCTACGCCGTCACCGGCGGCGTCTTGTTTCAGAACAATGGCGCTGGGACCCGTGGCGTCTGGATCATTCCTGCGGGCGATCCGGCGAACCCGTTTGCCGGTGAGCAACAGAGCGCGGTCAATGTCGGGGGTCAACCGTCAGAGCTGAATGTCTCGACGATCCTCAGATTGTCTGCCGGCGACTCCGTCGGAATTGCTGTCATTCAGACCTCAGGCGAGGCAATCCAAGTGCTCGGAAATGGCCAACGCACCTCTCTGGGACTGCAATTGCTGACGCCGTGACGATCGGTAACGCAGGTGGTGGGAAGCTTCCGTCCGACGCATCGCGTATACCTCCGTTGACACACAGACAGCCGTGAATCCTCGGAATCTTGGCTGTAAGGCACGTCCAGAACGGATCCGGCCCGTCGTGGGTGACGGTTGTCGTTTGGCGCTTTTGCTGAGGTGCCGTAAGGTTCTCGGGCTGCGACTTTGGTCGCACTCGTACACGTGCGTCTTCGGGCGCCAACCCCAACCGGACTTCGAGGTCCATGCCCACTATCAATCAGCTCGTGCGCAAGCCGCGCACGCCAGAGAAGTCGAAGTCGAAGACACCCGCGTTGAAGGGTGCCCCGCAGAAGCGCGGCGTCTGCACGCGCGTCTACACGACAACCCCGAAGAAGCCGAACTCGGCGCTTCGTAAGGTTGCCCGTGTCCGACTCTCGAACGGCATGGAAGTCACCGCCTACATCCCCGGCATCGGCCACAACCTGCAGGAGCACTCCGTTGTGCTGATCCGCGGTGGTCGTGTGAAGGATCTCCCAGGCATCCGCTACAAGGTCGTACGGGCAGCACTTGATACATCCGGCGTTGCTGATCGCAAGCAGGCTCGCTCCAAGTACGGCGCAAAGAAGTCGTAGAGCTATGCCACGCCGAGCAGACATTGTTCCCCGCGAGCTGATTCCCGATCCCGTCTACGGATCGACGCTGGTCACCCAGGTGATCAACAAGGTGATGCTTGACGGCAAGCGTTCGACCGCTGAGAGCATCGTGTACGGCGCCCTCACCATCGTTGGTGAGAAGTCCGGCCGCGATCCGCTTGAGGTGCTCGACCAGGCAATCAAGTCCGTCACGCCCGTCTTGGAGACCCGCAGTCGCCGCGTCGGTGGTGCGAACTACCAGGTTCCCGTTGAGGTTCCTGTTCGTCGCGCCCGTACGTTGGCAATCCGCTGGATCGTCACGTTCGCCCGTCAGCGCCGTGAGCGCGGCTCGCATGAGCGCCTCGCCGCTGAGATCCTTGAGGCAACGAATCAGCAGGGTGGCGCGTTCAAGCGCAAGGACGACATCTACCGAATGGCGCAAGCCAACAAGGCCTTCGCGCACTACCGCTGGTAATTGACATGACTACCGTTATCGAGACACAGACTGAGTCCTCCGCCCCGCGCGCCGACCAGTTGGACCTGTACCGCAACATCGGCATCATGGCCCACATCGATGCGGGCAAGACCACCGTCACCGAGCGCGTCCTGTTTTACACCGGCCGCACCCACAAGTTGGGCGAGGTGCACGAGGGTGGCGCGACGATGGACTGGATGATCCAGGAGCAAGAGCGCGGGATCACGATTACCTCGGCTGCCACGACGGCGCTGTGGAGCGGTCATCGCATCAACATCATCGATACACCCGGGCACGTGGACTTCACCGTTGAGGTGGAGCGCTCGTTGCGCGTGCTCGATGGTGCTGTCGCCGTCTTCGACTCGGTTGCTGGTGTTCAGCCCCAGTCCGAGACCGTCTGGCGCCAAGCCGACAAGTACAGCGTGCCGCGCATCGCCTTCGTCAACAAGATGGATCGCGTTGGCGCCGACTTCGCGTACGTCAAGTCCACAATCATCGATCGCCTCGGAGCTAATCCGGTTGCCATCCAGATCCCGATCGGTGCCGAGGACAGCTTTTCCGGCATGGTCGACCTCGTGCGCATGGTGGCGATCAACTTCGATATCGACGACCGCGGTCTGTCTTGGACTGAGTCCGAGCCAGAGGGCGACCTGTTGGCAGCCGCTATCGCTGCCCGCCACGAGCTGGTCGAAGCCGTCGCCGACCACAACGAAGACATCATGATGGCGTTCCTTGAGGATCAGCCAGTCGACAACAACGACCTGATCAGCGCGATTCGCTCCGCGACGCTCGACCTGTCGATCACGCCGCTCTTGTGCGGCTCGGCCTTTAAGAACAAGGGTGTCCAGCAGATGCTCGACGCCGTCATCGCCTACCTGCCGAGCCCGCTCGACATTCCGCCCGTCACCGGTACGAAGCCGCGCTCGGACGAAGAAGTGATCCGTGAGGCTACCCTCGACGCACCTTTCGCCGCCCTCGCCTTCAAGGTGATGAGCGATCCGTTCGTCGGCAAGCTGACGTACTTCCGCGTCTATTCCGGCCGACTCAGCGCCGGGTCGCCGATCTACAACTCGTCGACGGACAAGAAGGAGCGCGTCGGCCGCATCCTCCAGATGCACGCCAACCACCGCGAAGAGCGCGACGAGGTCGGTGCCGGCGAGATCGCCGCAGCCGTCGGCCTCAAGGCGACCACGACCGGTGACACGCTGTGCGACGAGAAGCAGCCAGTTTTGCTCGAGTCGATCATCTTCCCCGAGCCCGTGATCGAGGTCGCGGTCGAGCCGAAGACGAAGGCCGACCAGGACAAGCTCGCCACCGCATTGCAGCGTCTCTCGGAAGAGGACCCCACGTTCCGCGTCAAGACTGACGAAGAGACGGGCCAGACGCTGATCGCTGGCATGGGCGAGCTTCACCTCGAGATCATCGTGGACCGTCTGATGCGCGAGTTCGCCGTCGACGCCAACGTTGGTAAGCCGCAGGTTGCGTACCGCGAGACGATTCGCAAGAACGTCGAGAAGGTCCAAGGCAAGTTTGTGCGCCAGTCCGGTGGTCGTGGCCAGTACGGCGACGTCTGGTTGCGCGTTGAGCGCGCCGAACCGGGTGCAGGCTTCTCGTTCGAGAGCAAGATCGTCGGCGGCGTCGTGCCGAAGGAGTACCACAAGGCTGTCGGTGAAGGTGCCCGCGAGGCGCTCAACACCGGCGTCATTGCAGGCTTCCCCGTCGTCGACGTCAAGGTGCAGCTGATCGACGGCACCTTCCACGATGTTGACTCTTCGGAAATGGCCTTCAAGATTGCTGGCTCGATGGCCCTCAAGGAGGGCCTGCGACGTGGCGATTCCGCGCTGCTCGAGCCGATCTTCTCGGTCGAAGTTGTGACCCCCGAGGAGTACATGGGCGACGTGATCGGCGATCTCAACAGTCGTCGTGGCCGCGTTGAGGGCATGGAGCCCCGCGGCAACGCCCAGGTCATCACCGCTCGCGTCCCGTTGTCGGAAATGTTCGGCTACGCGACCGACTCGCGCTCCCTCTCGCAGGGCCGCGCAACGTACACCATGCAGTTCCTGCATTACGAGGAAGTGCCGAAGAACATCGCCGAAACGATTACGGCGAAGGCCTAACCGGCCACCTCTCAGTCCAGTCCACTAGCTCAGTCCACCAGAACCAGACCAACCGCACCAGCCCAGGGAACCCGGGAGAAGATAATGTCCAAGCAGAAGTTCGAGCGAAACAAGCCCCATCTCAATGTCGGCACCATCGGTCACATCGACCATGGCAAGACGACGTTGACCGCTGCAATCACGAAGGTCCTTGCCGAGCGTAATGGCACCGGTGCCGTCCGTGACTTTGCATCGATCGACAACGCTCCTGAGGAGCGCGAGCGCGGCATTACGATCAACACCGCGCACGTTGAGTATGAGACCGAGGCGCGTCACTACGCCCACGTCGATTGCCCGGGCCATGCCGACTACATCAAGAACATGATCACGGGTGCCGCCCAGATGGACGGCGCAATCCTGGTCGTGTCCGCTGCTGACGGCCCGATGCCGCAGACGCGCGAGCACATCCTCCTGGCTCGCCAGGTCGGCGTGCCGTACATCGTTGTCGCCCTCAACAAGGCCGACATGGTGGACGATCCCGAGATGCTCGAGCTCGTCGAGCTCGAGGTTCGCGAGTTGCTCTCCAAGTACGAGTTCCCGGGTGACGACATTCCGGTGATTCAGGTTTCCGCTCTGAAGGCGCTCGAGGGCGACGAGAAGTGGTCCGATTCGATCATGGAATTGATGAACGCTGTCGACTCCTACATTCCGGAGCCCGTCCGTGACACGGACAAGCCGCTCCTGATGGCAATCGAGGACGTCTTCACGATCACCGGTCGTGGCACCGTCGTCACGGGCCGCATCGAGAAGGGCGTCGTCACCGTCGGTGACGAAGTCGAGATCGTGGGCCTCAGGGACACGCAGAAGACGACTGTTACCGGCGTCGAGATGTTCAACAAGGATCTTGATCGTGGCGAGGCTGGCGACAACGCTGGCTGCCTCGTTCGTGGCCTCAAGCGCGAGGACGTCGAGCGCGGTCAGGTTCTGTCGAAGCCCGGTTCGATCACCCCGCACACCGACTTCGAGGCGGACATCTACGTCCTCACGAAGGAAGAGGGTGGCCGTCACACGCGTTTCCTCTCGGGCTACCGCCCACAGTTCTACTTCCGCACGACGGACGTCACCGGCTCCGTTGTCCTGCCTGAGGGCACGGACATCTGCCTGCCAGGTGACCGCACGTCGATCAAGGTCGAGCTGATTCAGCCGATCGCCATGGATGAGGGTCTCCGCTTCGCAATCCGCGAAGGTGGCCGCACCGTCGGCGCCGGCGTCGTCACGAAGATCATCAAGTAACTCAATTGGCTGAGCAGAAAATCCGCATCCGCCTTAAGGGCTACGACCACCAGACGCTGGATCGGTCGGCAAAGGACATCGTCGAGACGGCGGTGCGCTCCGGCGCGACCGTCTCCGGCCCTGTGCCGTTGCCGACCGAGAAGAACGTCTACTGCGTGATCCGATCTCCGTTCAAGGACAAGGATTCTCGGGAACACTTCGAGATCCGCACCCACAAGCGGTTGATCGACATTCATTCCCCCACGCCGAAGACGGTCGACTCGCTGATGCGACTTGATCTGCCAGCCGGCATCGACATCGAGATCAAGCTCTAGATCATGAAAGCAATCATCGGACGCAAACTGGGTATGACCCAGCTCTTCACGGAGGACGGCGCGCGCTTGGCCGTGACTGTGATCGAGGCGGGCCCGTGCCCGATCGTCGGTGTGCGCACGCTTGACATCGATGGCTACGACGGTGTTCAGCTCGCGTATCACACCGTTGATCTGACGGATCTTTCCAAGCCGGAGGCTGGCCATCTGAAGAAGGCCGGCATCGGACCGCATCGTCATCTGACGGAGTTCCGCGGTACGACCGACCTCGCCGTCGGCGAGGCCGTGACCGTTGGTGTGTTCGGCCCTGGCGATCACGTCAAGGTCTCGGGCACCAGCGTCGGTAAGGGTTTCGCCGGCACGATTAAGCGCCACGGCTTCAGCCGCGGCCCGGTCAGCCACGGCTCGCACAACGTGCGTGCCCCTGGCTCGATTGGTCAGTCGGCGTGGCCGTCCCGCGTGTTCAAGGGCAAGCGCATGGCTGGGCAGATGGGCAACAAGCGCATTACGCAGCGCGGCCTGACCATCATCGATGTGGACCCCACCCGCAACGTGCTGCTCGTCTCGGGCGCGATTCCGGGTCCCAAGGGTTCGCTCGTCGAGATCCGAGAGGACGTGCACTGAGATGGCGCTAACTGCTCCCATCATTGGCGGCAAGGGCACTGTCCCGCTGCCCGCTAGCGTCTTCGCTGTTGAAGTTGCTCCTGGCCTGCTGCATGAGGTCGCCAAGGCGGAGGCCGCTGGCCGTCGTCAGGGCACCCACGCCACCAAGACCCGCGCAATGGTCAAGGGTGGACGTGCCAAGCCGTTCCGTCAGAAGGGCACCGGCCGCGCCCGCCAGGGTACGACGCGTGCTGCCCAGTTCACCGGTGGTGGTGTCGTCTTCGGCCCGCAGCCGCGTTCCTACGCGGTCAAGGTCAACAAGAAGGCCTATAAGAAGGCTCGCTGCATGGGCTTTAGTCAGCACGCGGGCGCCGGCACGATTGGCGTCTTCGAGGCCGACCAGTTCTCCGCGCCTAAGACCAAGGACGCCTTGCGCCTGGTCGAGGGTTGGAGCGACGCGTCGCTCGTCGTCGTCGTCGGCTCCGAGGAAGAGGCCGCAGCACTGTCCTTCCGCAACATTCCGCGCTCGTCCGTGCTGACGCCCGTCGAGGTTGGTCTGACCGACCTCCTGTGGGCCCGCCGGCTGCTCGTTTCGAAGCAGGCGCTGGCAGAGATCGTGCAGTCTCTTGAGTCCGCACCGACCAAGGATGAGGTGACGGCATGAAGTCGACCACACCCGACGCGCACGCAGTGCTCCTCGCACCCGTCGTGAGCGAGAAGAGCTACTCGTTGACCGAGGACGGCAAGTACACGTTCCGCGTGCACCCCGATGCGCATAAGACGCAGATCCGTCAGGCCGTTGAGGAGATCTTCAACGTCAACGTGGTCGACGTGCACATCATCAAGGTGCCGAGCAAGCCGAAGCGCCGCGGCCAGTTCCAGGGCATTCGTCCTGGTGGCAAGAAGGCGATCGTCAAGCTCGCCGAGGGCCAGTCCATTCCGATCTTTGAGGGAGTTGCATAATGGGCGTTCGATCTTTCCGCCCGACCTCGCCAGGTCGCCGCTTTATGACCGTGTCCGACTTCGCCGAAGTGACGAAGTCGACCCCGGAAAAGAGCCTGCTCGCGCCGACCCATCGTCATGGTGGTCGTAACAACAACGGCCGCATCACGACGCGCCATCAGGGTGGTGGCCACAAGCGCCGCTATCGCATCATCGATTTCAAGCGACTCAAGGACGGCGTGCCCGCAAAGGTCGCCGCGATCGAGTACGACCCGAATCGTTCCGCCCGCATCGCTCTGCTCCACTACGTGGACGGCGCCAAGGCCTACATCGTCGCTCCGGTCAACCTTGAGGTTGGCTCGATGGTGTCGTCGGGTCCCGAGGCTGACATCAAGCCGGGCAACGCTCTGCCACTCGCCAACATTCCGACCGGCACCACGGTGCATTGCGTCGAGTTGCGTCCTGGTCAGGGTGCCCGCATGTGCCGTTCCGCTGGTACGAGCGCACAGCTCGTCGCTAAGGAAGGCGATAGTGCTCTGCTGCGTCTGCCGTCCGGCGAGCTTCGCCGCGTGCCGGCCACCTGTCGCGCCACGATCGGCCAGGTCGGCAACACAACGCACGAGAACGAAGTCGGGGGCAAGGCTGGTCGCGCCCGTTGGGCCGGCAAGCGCCCAGGCGTTCGTGGTACCGCAATGAACCCTGTCGACCATCCCCATGGTGGTGGCGAGGGCAAGGGCAAGGGATCGCATCCCGTCACCCCGTGGGGCAAGCCGACGCTTGGTCGTCGTACCCGCGATCCGAAGAAGGCATCGTCCGCTGACATCGTTCGTGGTCGGCGCCGAGGGAAGGGCCGCAAGTAATGTCGCGATCGTCGAAAAAGGGTCCGTACGTGGACGAACGTCTCTTCAAGCGCATCGAAGAGCAGAACGCCACCAAGGAACGCAAGATGTTGAAGACCTGGTCGCGCGCGTCGACCATCTTCCCGGAGATGGTTGGTCACACGATCGCGGTTCACGATGGCCGCAAGCACGTGCCAGTCTTCATTTCCGAGTCCATGGTTGGTCACAAGCTCGGCGAGTTCGCTCCTACGCGAACCTACCGTGGCCACGTGTCCGACAAGCAGTCGAGGCGCGGCTGAGATGGCTGATAAGCGCTTCAGCTTTGCGAACACCGGATTGGTCCGCGCCGAGGCGCGTCACGTCCGCTCGTCCGCCCGCAAGGTTCGCCTCGTGCTCGAGGACATTCGCGGTCGTTCTGTGATCGACGCGCGCAAGCAGCTCCTGTTCTCGCCACGTGCTGTGGCCAAAGACATCGAGCTCGTGCTGCGCTCTGCCGTCACGAACGCCGAAGTCAATCATGGCCTCTCGCCGGACGATCTCGTGATTCACGAGGCGTTCGCCAACGAGGGCGTCACGATCAAGCGCTTTAAGCCACGTGCTCGTGGTCGCGCCAGCAAGATTCGTAAGCGCACGGCCCACATCACGATCCTGCTTCGCTCGCTTTCGGGCGGCACGGTGATCGAGTCCACGGTCGATGGTACGACGGAGACTGTTGCACCGAAGAAGGCTGGCGATTCCGCCCGCTCGAAGCGTGTTGCTGCCTCGCAGAAGGCCGATGGGGCAGAGGTTGCTACCGACGCTGCTGAGGTCGCTGAGAAGCCGAAGGCCGCAGCCAAGCCGAAGGCCGCTGCCAAGCCGAAGGCGCCGGCGAAGCCGAAGGCCGAGCCGACTGAGGCCGCTGCTGCCGCTACGAAGCCGAAGGCCGCTGCCAAGCCGAAGGCCGCTGCGAAGCCAAAGGCACCCGCGAAGCCAAAGGCACCCGCGAAGCCAAAGGCTGCGGCTGCTGACGGTACCGCTGAGAAGAAGCCGGCTGCGCCGCGTAAGCGCGCTCCGAAAGCTGCACCGCCGAAGACGGATACCCCCGACGGGGAGAAGGACTGACCATGGGCCAGAAAGTACATCCAGGTGGCCTGCGCGTCGGGATCATCCACGACTGGAAATCCAATTGGTGCTCGGATCGCGAGTTCGCCCGCTATCTCGGCGAAGACATCAAGATTCGTGAGCACATTCACAACAAGTTGAGTCATGCTGGCCTGTCGGATATTCATATCCGCAAGGACTCGCAGAAGATCACGATCGACATCTACACGGCCCGTCCGGGCATCGTGATCGGCAAGTCTGGTATCGAAGTTGACGCTCTCCGCAAGGAAGTGCATGCGATCACCGGTCGTGCCGTGCAGATCAACATCAACGAGATCAAGCGCCCCGAGTTGGACGCGCGCCTGATGGCGCAGTCCGTCGCAGAGCAGCTGCAGAATCGTGTGGCTTTCCGCCGCGCCATGAAGCGCTCGATGCAGTCGGCAGTTCGCTCTGGCGCCCAGGGTGTCCGCATCAAGTGCGGCGGCCGTCTTGGTGGCGGCGAGATGTCGCGCACCGAGCAGTACTCGGAGGGTCGCGTGCCGCTTCAGACGCTGCGCGCCGACATCG
>JAEMTW010000058.1:6482-9176 GCA_016462095.1 Thermoleophilia bacterium | reverse complement strand
CCATCGCCATCGGCACCCTCAGCTGCGCCCTCTCGAGCGGGCTGAGCGGCACGTGGGGCTGGCTCTTCGCCATCCACGGCCGGCGCATCGCCTGGTGCATGTGCTGCACCGGACCCGCCTGTGGAACGACCGCGACCACCGCGACGACCACGACGACGACGCTTCTTGGGAGCGCCGCCTTCTGCGGTCGCCTCCTCCCCGTCCTGATCCTCGTCGTCGTCCTCGTCGTCTTCGTCGTCTTCGTCGTCTTCGTCGTCACCATCGACCGACGAGTCGGACGCAGCCGTACTCCGGCTGCGACGACGTTTCGGCGTGGCCTCGGACTCTTCGCCCTCAACCACGACCACTTCGGGCTCTTCCGGCAAATCGAGCGGCTCCGTCTCTTCGCCGACGGATGCCGTCATATCGCCGGTGGGCGTATCGATCGTCGCCGATGGCGTGCGGCTGCGCTTGCCCTTGCGCTTCTTGCCCTCAAGGTCGATCCGCTCGCCCACGAGGCGCGGCGGCTCATGCACGTCGCTGCGAGGATCAACCATCTTGATCATCTCTTCCTCGGTGATTGGCTTCGCGTCGAGCAGCACTGCGTGCGCCTCGAGTCGACCAATCCGTTCGATCTTGATGCGCTGCTTCTCGCCGAGGTACGGGCCGGCTCCGGCAACGACCACGCGGTAGCCACCCTCGAGTACGGCAACCGCATCGGCTGCCTGGTACATATGCGGCTCGGAGAGCGAAACCTCGAGCTCCTGTCCTGCCTCGACGGGAATCGCGTCCTCGAGCACCTCAGAGACGGTGCCTTCCTTCAGGAACGAGCAGCGCTCGCGCGGCACGCCATCGGTGGCCACGATCGAGAAATGTTTACCCGTTGCCTTCTCGAGCTCTTCGAGGCGTCTACCGCCGGGGCCGATCATCCGTGCAGCCACAGAGGGATCAACCTCGATCAGAAAGGCCTCAGAGGCCGATTGCACCGCGTGACGGCGCATCTGGCGCAGATTGTCGAGCGCAAGCGTCTCGTCACTGAGGACGCGACCCTCGCCCGCACAGGTGGCGCACTCGCTCGTCATGATCTCGCGCACGCCGTCGGTCACATTCTGGCGTGTCATCTCGACGAGGCCCAACGGGCTGATCGAGACGAGGTAGACCTTCGAGCGATCCTTGGCAAGCTCTTCCTTGAGCGCCGTGATGACGGCGTCACGATTCGTCTTCGACTCCATGTCGACGAAGTCGATCACGATGATGCCGCCGAGATCGCGCAGCCGCAGCTGACGAACGACCTCGCGGGCCGCCTCGAGGTTGTTATGCACGATCGTGTCTTCGAGCCGTCCCTTGCCGACAAAGCGGCCGGTATTGACGTCGACGATCGTGAAGGCCTCTGCGTAGTCGAACAAGAGGTAGCCGCCCGAGGGAAGATCGACGCGACGCTTGAGCGTGCTCTCGATCGCCTCGTCGACGCCGTAGCGCCGCAGCAGCTCGGTCTGGGCCGTGTGGCGATGGACGCGCGTGACGAGCTCGGGGCTGCGCTCCTGCACGTACGAGACGATGCGATCGTAGGTCGCCTCGTCGTCGACGATCAACTCGTCGACATCCTGGCGAAAATCGTCACGCACGAGGCTCAGAGCAATATCGACTTCAGTATGAATGGCCGACGGCGCCACAGCGGTCTTGCAGCGCTCGATCACACCCTCCCATTGATCTTCGAGCAACGCGAGGTCACGCTCCAACTCGACGAGTTCTGCTCCACGCGCAGCCGTGCGTACGATCAGACCGCCACCAAGACGCGGTGTCAGCTGCTTGACGAGCTCGCGCAGACGATCGCGCTCGCCGTCGGGAAGGCGCTTCGAGACACCGCCACCCTCGCCGTCTGGCACGTAGACGAGGAACCGGCCCGCCAACGACACGTCCATCGTGACGCGGGCGCCCTTCGTTTTCATCGGGTCCTTCGTCACCTGCACGAGCAGCGACTGGCCGCCCTTGACGAGGTCTTGGATCCGCTTGGAGCGGCGCGCACGTTGATCGAGTCCGTCGATGCGGATCTCGGCGACGTGCAGGAACGCGTTCTTGTCCATGCCAGCATCGACGAAAGCCGCCTCCATGCCGGGCAACACGGTGTCGACCTTGGCAAGGTAGATGTTGCCGAGCAAGGATCGGCGCTCGTCGCGCTCGATGTACGTCTCGACGACGCGGTCGTCTTCAATCAGGGCTGCCTTTGTCTCATACGCATCGGCAGATATCAGGATTTTCTTCATGTGGTCTCCGTGGCCCCCACTCGCACCGGTTTCGGCGCGGCGTGGACCGCTCGTCGGGTGATGCCAGCCACAGCGAATGCGTCGGGCGCGCAGCTCGCAAGCGCGCGCACAACCTCACTGGGCTTGGCAGAGCCATCGTCATCGATGGCGATCTGAACGATCGCCGCGTCGCCATCGAGCTGAAGCTCGGGTGCGTAGCGGCGAACATCAACAGCGCGGTGCTGCATAGGGCTGCACCGCGGTATCAGTAATTCCGAGGCCGCACGATCGGCGGCAACGGCCTGGGCGAGTGTTTCGCCCGGCGCATCGAACACGATGCGATAGGTCGCACCCGTGACGGCGGTCGGAGGACCGGCGAGACAGGCTTCGAGCGGGACGACTCCACGCGGACAGTTCGCGGCGAGTCGGACAACGAGGTCGTCGAGGTCGTGGCTGTCACCCACGAGCTCGA
>JAEMTW010000058.1:0-6382 GCA_016462095.1 Thermoleophilia bacterium | reverse complement strand
AGCTCGAGCTGGCTGAGGTACCGCGCACGGTCCCGGATGGCGAGGCGAAGCTCGATCCTCACGGCATGCACTGCAGGATGCGTGGCACTAGGCCGCCACCAACCGGTTCCGAACGGGCCCGATAGGGACGCTGTAATCGCACCAGCCACTCCCTCGGCAATCCCCGGTCGGCCGTTCGGCGCGACGCTGCCACCACTCATCCAGCAGGAACTCCTTGGTCACACCGCTGCGCACGTGATCGCACGCCAGCGGGTCGAGAGGGTCGTGCTCTTGCGTCGCCTCCACCTCGAGGTCGCGTCCGGCAGCGCTCAACGCCGTCCTGTACGCGTCCTCGCGGTGGTGCTCCGTCCAGGCGTCGAAGCATGCACCTGCACGCCACGCGGCCTCGAGCACGTCCCCCGTGATTGGATCTACCCGGCCGATCGCACCTTCGAGCCTGCTGGTGCGTAGATCGTGCCGGGACAACGTTCGTTCAGGCCCGTTGAGCTGACGCCGCAGGGAGCCCTGCTTGACGCGCATCTGCTGTTTAAAAACGGGCTGAGCCACCCCGTGAGTCTAGCGGGATGGCTCGAACCACCCGTCAGACAGCGTCGCTCGGTGCCTCAAGTGGATCGGCGAGTCGGCTCCGAGGGCGTTCCTGCCAGCCTGGCACCAGCGCCTGCTCGCGCACGATCCGGGCACCCACCGCCAGCACCAGACCCACAGCAGTCAGGTTTGTGATCGTGTTGGACCCCCCGTACGTCATAAATGGCAGGGGAATACCCGTCGTCGGTGCGATCCCGAGATTCATCCCGATATTGATGGCGACCTGCGTCAGCAGCAGACCGAACACGCCAGCGGCGATGAATGACTCCTCGAGGTTGCGTGCCCGCGGGATCATCCGTCCGACCCGCCAGAAGATCAAGAGATACAGCAGCACGACGATTGCCGAGCCAACAAAGCCGCGATTCTCTCCCACCACCGCAAAGACGAAGTCCGTGTGATGCTCTGGCAAGAAGCTACCGGCCGTCTGACTGACGCCCCCGCCACGCCCAGCCAGGCCACCCGACCCGATTGCGATCATCGATTGTTGCGCCTGGTAGGCCGCGTCGCTACCACCCTGAGGATCAAGGAAGGCCGTGATTCGCTCTGCCTGATACGGCCGCAAGAGCGGGAGCCCGATCGAGGGCAGGATGCCAAGCACGAGCACGACCAAGGCGACCGCAACTCCACCGAGCACGGCCACGCTCCGACCCGGCAGACCCGCCACGACGAGGACCGTGAGCGTAATCGCGATATAGACGATCGACGTGCCTAGATCTGGCTGGATAAACACCAACGCGAACGGTGGCAGCATTAGTAGCCCGGCCCGCGTCGCCATACCCCAGCCGCGAATACCACGACGAACACAGTCCGCGATGATGATTGACAGGCAGACGATCATCGTCACCTTGCCGAGCTCGGATGGCTGCAACGTGAAGAATGGCAGCGGAATCCAGCGCTGCGAGCCGCGAGCCGCCGAGAAGCCAAGCACGATGATCAGCAGCCCGATCGTGGAGCCGTAGATGAACCAGAACAGTCGGCGGTAAATGCGCGGGTCGATCACCATCGCGACGGCGGCAAAGCCGAGGCCAGCGACGATGTAGATGATGTGGCGGCGATCGAAGAAGCCTGGATCGCCGAGTAGATCGTTGACGGTTGCGGCTCGCACGGCGCGCTGTCCGATCATCAGCAGCAACAGAACTGCAGCAACCAGAAGCCAGTCGACCCGCCGGAGAAGCAAGGCAAGGGTCATCGGGTCGACCCTTGCGTGGTGGTTGCTGGCTGCGTGCTCGACGACGAATCCTGCGCCTGCAGCTCTTGCGCAGGATCGGTGCCGAGGGCAGGACCAAAGTAGACACCCGCCTTTTCTGCGCTCGAGATTTGGCCGATCGTCGCCTCTTGCACGCCAAAGGCCTGCGCCATCACCTGTCGCACAGCCGGCGCGGCTGTCACACCACCGAAGCCGCCCTGCTCGATCACGCAGACCACGACCAGCGTCGGATTCGTCGCAGGTGCGTAGCCAGCGAACCAGGCAAAGTCGCGCTTGCCAAGCTTCTCGGCTGTGCCCGTCTTACCGGCCACCAAAATTGGAAAGCCCTTGAACGCCGTGTACGCAGTGCCATCCGGATCTTGCGTGACACCTTCGAGGCCTTTACGGATGGTTGCCAATATGTAGGGATCGACAGCAACTTTCTCGCCCGGCGCCGACTCGAGCTTCTCGCGCATCGTTCCATCCTGCCCATAGACTGACGCGCCAACGTGTGGCTGCACAAGCGTCCCACCGTTGGCAATGAGGGCGTAAAGACGCGCAATTTGGAGTGGGGTCACCTCGAGATCGCCCTGTCCAATTGACTGCAAAATTGAATCGCCGGAGGTCCAGCGGTTGTGGACTCGATCGTCGCCAAAGCGCCGCTTCTTATAGGCGGCGTCGGGCACGTTGCCAGCAGCATCGCCACCGATGTCAATGCCGGTCGAGGCACCAAAGCCAAGCCGCCGCGCCCACAGCGGCTGGGGCTCGAACTGCCCACTCTTCGGCGTCGCTTCGTAGAGGCGCTTACCAAGTTCGTAAAAATAGGTGTCGCACGAGGCAGTCATGGCCTGCACCAAGTTCATCGGTTCGTTGATGCCCGATTCGAAGTTGCGATACGTCTGACCGTCAATTGTGACCTCTGGAGTGCACTGGATGACGCTGTCGGACTTGGCCACGCGGCCCTCAACGGAGGCAATTGCAGTCACAGGCTTGAAGGTCGAGCCGGCCGGGTAGAGCCCCGTCATCGCACGATCAAGCAGTGGTGAAGCCTTGGTGTTGCGCACCAACGAGTTCCAGTACTTCTGGCCCCCTGGTCCAGCCAAGATTGCCGGATCAAAGCCCGGATTCGAGGCCATTGCACGAATCGCGCCGGTGCGGGGGTCCATCGCAATGATCGCACCACCCTCTGCTGCTGGATGCCCATGCGTCTTCGCGTAGGCAATGGCTTCGCGCAGCGCCGTCTCCGCTGCTGACTGGATTCCCGCGTCGATCGTCAGGCGAATGTTGTCGCCCGGGCGAGCGGCCTGCGAGCGCACAATCGCACCCACCGGATCGCCAAACGCGTTGACGCGTCGCTGCAACAAGCCACTCGTGCCACGGAGGTAACGATCAAAGTATCGCTCCACCCCACGCTGACCAACGAGATCGCCAGGCTCGGCATTGCGGTAGGTGACCTGATCCTTGATCTGTTCTGCGGAAACTTCGGCGAGTTCGCCCCAGAGGTGCGGAGCCAACGGGTACGTCTTCCCTTGCGTGCCGCGAGAGGTGCGGTAGGCCCGTGCCGTGCCTTCGACAATTCGCACTCCCGGGTACTGGGCAGCGCGTTCCTTGAGGTAGAACAGCACGTTGCGGTCGACGTCTTTGGCCAGCACAATCGAATCGAACGGAGCCCTAATCGCAGCCGTATGAATGGCATCTTCCAGCTCGACAACCGTAATTCCTGACACCTGTGCGAGCTCAGCGAGCTGCGGATACTGCTTCGTGCAGCCGGCCCAGGCGCGTACCTGCTCTGTGCCATCGAGCTCTCTCTGGATGGCCGCAATGCGTGCCACCCGCCGCGCCTTCGAGAACCTGGCTGCCTCGATCAAGGCTGCCGAAATCGCAAGCGCTCGCTCATTACTCGTCCGACCATCGACGGGGCCCGCGACATCGCGACCACACAGCGTCAGCAAATCGGGAAACCGCGTTGGATCAATCGCAACCGCGTTCGAAGGTCGACTGCCAACCAATAGCTTGCCCTGCGCATCGAGAATCTGCCCACGCGAAGCCGGCACATCGATGCTGCGCAGACCATTCGAGTTAGCCTGGGCCCGATACGTCTGAACATCGAGGACCTGCAACGACCACAGGCGCAGAATCAGAATCACCACGATCACAATCGCAACCCCACCGAGGACAGCGACACGCCGCGCCGCGCCATCGCGATCAAACACTTCGGCGGTCACGAGCGGCTGCTCCGGTGGCGGCGGCTGGACGATCGTTGGCTCGTCAACCGATGGCGTACTCATACGGCTCCCCCAACCGGCACGCCCATCAGTCGCCGCAACATTGGCAGCATGATGATGCCAACGAGAACCGTGAACATCACCCCAGCCGTGCCAGCGATGGCAATCGAACTCCACGCAATCGACTCACTCTGAATGACAGTCGTTACGACAATGTCGGCAGCCAGACAGATGACGGCCGCAACCACCAGCACGACCACCGCCATCGCGAGTGATACGCGTCGCCGTCGTTGCGAAAAGACGCCGACTCCCCACCCAATTGGCGTCAACACCAGTGACGACATGCCGAGCGGGGCCTGCACGGCAATGTCGATTAGGACCCCGGCCACGAACCCGACGGCAGCAGCCCACGCGGGACCAAAGCGCAGGGCGAAGGCAACGAGCACCACCAGCGCAAAGTTTGGAATCGCGCCCAACACGCGCGCATCGATCGCCAAGGCAATCTGCAGGTAGATCGCAACCACCAGAACAAGCAGAGGAATCGCTAGGGTCGAGATCCAGTTCGGCCGGCGACGAGCACTGTCTTCGACCACGTAGGCATCAGAAAACTCGTCGTCGTCTGCGGCCTCGAACGTCGCCTCCGTCGCACTCACGAGGTGCCACCTGCGCCCGTCAAAATGACCACGTTCGCAAACGATCCGAGCTCGACCCACGGCACGACCAACACGCTCTTATAGGTGTTTGCGTCGCTCTGCCGAGCCTCGCTCACGACCCCAATTGGCAGACCACGCGGATAGGCAGATTCAAGCTTGCCCGAGGGATCAAGGAAGCCACTGGTGATCACACGATCACCAGGTATAACAACACTTGAGCCCCGCACGAATCCGAGCACTAGCACGGAGGGATCGGCTGCGCTCGGCTGCAAGATACCGTCTGCGCCTCGCCGCCCCGAGACGGTCGCACCAACCGCCACGCTGGCATTCGACAACAGCGAAATCACGGCTGTCTCTGGCGTCGTCCGCTCGACGCGACCAATCAACGCAGCACCACCAATGTCCGCCGACTGCGCCACACCGACCAACACGGGATCCCCGACTTTGACGCCGACAGCGTCACCTGCGTCGACGACGACACTGCTCGACGTCAGCGATGGCGAGCGAGCAACAACGCGTGCCGCGCGGGGCTGATAGTTGTTGATCTGCGGAAAGGCCGGCGAGCGAACGTAGTCGAGTAGCCCTCGCAGTTCCTCACCATCCTGCTGATTCACTTCTGCTTTTGCGAGGTCGGACCGCAGCACAGCATTCTCCTGCGCCAGTTGGTCGCGTTCTTGCCGCGCAGTACGAACGTCGCCAAACCAGCCGATCAGATCTCGCACAGGTTGCGTGGCGCGCTGCGCAAACTCCTGAATGACGACCGACCGATCTGAGGATTGCGACTGCGCCGACTCGACCTGCGCCTGCGCGCGCATCGAGAAGGTGACGAGCACGATCGCGAGCACGACGAGGACAAACGGAATGATTCGGCGAGCGAGGCGGGTGCGGGCGGTGGGCATCCGGGTGGCATTCCTGTAGCTGGTTCCACGACGAGAATCTTGTCGTAGTGCTGGATCAGCAGACGTAAGTGTACCGTCGCGGCGACCTTTTGACGGTGGTGCGGCTTGCTAAACCCTTTAGACAACGGTGCCATCGAACGGCAAACTGGCCTGAACCCAACCCTGAACGCCACTGACAAGGTTGATGCAGCCACTGCGGCCTGCTGCCGCGAAGGCCTCTGCTGCCGCCTGTGAGCGACCGCCAGAGCGACAAATAAAGATGGTGCAATCTGCGTCGGGAAGCTCTTTCCAGCGGTTTGGCAGTTCGCTCAGCGGGAGGTGCACGGCGCCGGAAATGTGCCCTGCGTCCCACTCCTGCTGCTCGCGCACGTCAACCATCAGCGCGCCGGACTTCGCGAGCTCCGCGACCTCGGCGGGCAGAGACTCTTGTACGTCGTTAGCCATCAGGCGAACGGTATCGCGAGCGCTACGCCGTTGGCGCAGGCGGTTGGGTTCGCGCGAAGGCAATCGCCTCGGCCTCATTTGAGATGGTGCCGGCGGCCTGCTCCTCCGCGATCTGTGCAAGCAGGGCTCCGATCACGGGACCCGGCTCACAGCCGAGCGCCTCGGCGAGCGTATCGCCGCGCAGCAGCGGTGCGGGCATAGGCAGAGCAAGCGCCTGCGTCATCTCAATCGCGAGCTGCTCATGACGACGGATCCAGCGCTGCCGAGCGCGGGTTCCGCGCGTCGACCAGCGATCTGCCAGCGACACAACCACGCTCGCGATGGCCCAGGGATCGGTCGCGACGCGATAGCGGTGCACGGCACGCGCGTCCAACGCTCCATCTGGAACGA
>JAEMTW010000250.1:302-2482 GCA_016462095.1 Thermoleophilia bacterium | reverse complement strand
GCATCGGAGTCGTCAACAATCCAGCACGGGTGGTCGCCCCGACGAGCGTGAATGGTGCGAGGTCGAGTCGCAGCGTTCGCGCACCCGGCCCTTGCCCAATCACGATGTCGATCGCGCGATCCTCCATCGCCGGGTACAACAACTCCTCGATCGCACGCGGCAGCCGGTGGACCTCATCAATAAAGAGCACGTCACGCGGTTCGAGTGCGGTCAGAATCGAAGCGATGTCGCCTTTTCGCTCCAAGGCGGGTCCCGAGATCGTATGAATCCTGCTCTCCATCTCGGCCGCGACGATAAACGCCAGGCTGGTCTTGCCCAGCCCGGGAGGTCCGGCGAGCAGGACGTGGTCACACGCCTCGCCGCGACCACGCGCAGCGGCAACAAACGTTTCCAGCTGGCGGACTGCGTGTTCCTGACCAACAAAGTCGCCGAGTCGCTGAGGACGCAAAGAGCCGTCGTTCTCCTGATCCTCCGGCTCTTCCTCTCCCGCAATCAGACGTGTGTCGTCGGTCATGGGCGTCCACCAGAAAGCGCTGCGAGTCCTGCCTTGACGCGCTCGCCCGTGGAGCCTTCACAACCAACAAGTGCGGCTTCGGCGTCGGTCGCCGCATAGCCAAGCGCGACCAGAGCGTCGCGCGCTTCGCGGTGCGGATCGGCTGCAACAGGACGCTCTGAGCCGCCGCTCGCTACCACTCCGCCGGCACCAGCAATCTTGTCCTTGAGATCGAGACAGATCCGCTCGGCGGTCCTCTTCCCGACGCCACTGACGCTCGAGAGCAACGCGACGTCACCAAGCAACACCGCACTCTCGATGCGCTCGGGATTTTGGGCAGAGACAATCGCGAGCGCCAACTTCGGCCCCACACCGTTGACGCCCAGGAGCAGCCGAAAGATGCGCCGCTCCGCGTCGTTCGAGAACCCAAACAGCAGCATCGCGTCTTCGCGCACGTGGAGGTACGTCGGCACGGTCACCGTCATCCCTGGTTCGCAGCGAGAGAGGGCGGTCAGAGTCGCCGTCACCTCATAGCCAACCCCACCAACATCAACAACGAGGATCTCGCCATCGCGGCTCGTGACTGTTCCCGCTACGTGCGCAATCATGCTTTGAGACCCGCGCGCTTGAGGGAGGCCTGAAGCGGACTCGTCGAGGCATGGCAGATGGCGGCGGCAAGGGCATCTGCCGCGTGATCTGGGGTCGGTGGCTTGGGCAGTCCTAAGACAGCCCCAACCATCGTCTGGACTTGCTTCTTGTCGGCTCGTCCATAGCCACAGACTGCCGTCTTGATCTGCGAGACGCTGTATTCAGCAACGGTGATGTAGCGCAGACCAGCCATGGTCATTACGGCGCCCCGAGCTTGCCCAACCGCAAGAGCAGTCCGCGGGTTGCCCCCGACATACACCTCTTCGACGGCGACCACAGTCGGCTCGTATTCCGCCAACAACGCGTCGACCGCCCGCGCGATCGCTGCCAAGCGCTCTTCGGGTGGCGTGTGCGCGTCGGTATGGATGCAGCCGAAATCGACCGACCTGAGCCGGCTGCCTGCCACTGTCACGATGCCGTAACCAGTCGACGCCGTTCCCGGGTCCAGCCCAAGGATCACCATGTCACTCAGTCTACGAGCGCCGCCGGTCGTCCCCGCCCTCGCAGGTCGTCGCGTACGATGCGGAGCATGGCCGAACGACCTGCCCGACAGATTGCCTTTATCGAGCGCCACCCCCGCTGGTGGCCGGATATCGAGGCCGCAGCGGAAGAGTTGCTGCGCGCTACCGAGGCCGACAGTTCGTTTTTGCTCGTCGATGGTGAGGGCGAGTGGGAGGCTGTCTGTGTCGAGGTCCCCACAACCGTGACCGCCAGCCGTTGGATCGAAACCAAGACCTTGCCTGCCGGCGAGTGGGCCGTATCGACGATTGACGGTCGGCCGGCTGAGCGCCTACGCGAGCGCAACGACCGGCGCCCGCACTGGCTGACACGCGCCGAGGATGCGCCTACCGGCGAAGGCGAGTACGAGCCAGGTGGCGAAACCTTTGGGCTTTCGAGTCGCCTTGGCGAGCACGCCGGGCTGCGCCGCATCGGCGTCAACGTCGACCTTGTCCGTCCCGGCGAGCGCTCGACAAAGTTTCATTGGCACCACGAGGAAGAGGAATGTTTCCTCGTGCTTAGTGGCACGGGTGTCCTGATG
>JAEMTW010000250.1:0-292 GCA_016462095.1 Thermoleophilia bacterium | reverse complement strand
GGTGTACCGCGTGGGCCCCGGCGACTTCTTCGCAAAGCGCGAAGGCCCCGAACGCCCGCACCAGTTTCTCAACGATGGCGACCAAGATCTGCGCATCCTGACGATCGGCGAGCATCGAGGCGACCAGGCCGAGTATCCGCCTGCCCCCTGGCAACCCGGCGATCCTCCGCCACAGACGAGCTAGCTGTTCTGCCTGCGAGCCTGTGAGACGGTTGTCCGTGTCTCGTGGCGGGTTGGTGTTCGGGTAGGGATGTCACAAAGGGGTCAGACCCTTTTGTGACATGCGGCGCGT
>JAEMTW010000249.1 GCA_016462095.1 Thermoleophilia bacterium | reverse complement strand
CTTGTTGGCGGCTGCGATGTCATACGGAGGTACGGGAATGTCTGTGTTGTTGTATGGAGCAGACAGCGGCGTCATCATCGTCGCGATCGGGGTGCCATAGCCATTGAGGACGGTTTCGATGATCTGCGTGCGATCAACGGCCAAGTCAAGCGCGTTCTTGACCAGTGGATCAAGCAGCTCGCGATTGTTCGTCTTCTTCTGATTCGAGTTGATCGGAATGTCGTAGGTAAAGCTCGAGTCGCCGACCTGGAGCGTGAAGTTCGGATCGGTCGACCACTGCTTAGCGAGGGTCGGCGGCATCGAGTCAGCCGCGTCGAGCTGGCCACCCTTGAGTGCCGCCAGCATCGCGTCGGCATTCTGGTAGACGGTCAGGCCGATTGCGTCGACGTGTGGGGGAGTCGTGTAGTAGCCGGGGTTCTTCTCGACGATCGTCGTGCCCTTCTTCTCGAAGGTCTTGACGAAGAACGCGCCGCCACCAACCTGAGCGCCACCCGCCATTGGATCCCACTTCTTGAGGCCCTTGCCCTTGTCGCCAATGATCGGCTCAACAACGTGCTGCGGCAGGATGAAGAACTGCTGCAGCTGGGGCAAGACGTTCGCGACAGGCTGGTCGTACGTGATCACAAGCGTGGTGGGATCGGGTGCTTCGAAGTTGGTGGCGTGCGCGATAAACGGCGCCATCATTGCTGCTGGGCCTTCGCCGTACTTGATGATGAGGTTGCCGGTAAAGGCAGCATCGGCAGCCGTGATCGGCTCACCGTCGGACCACGAGCCGTTGGACTTGACCTTAAAGGTCCAGACCGTGCCGTCGCTCGAGGTTGTCCACGAGTCGGCCCAGTCGCCAATGATCTTGTAGTCGGCGTCGTACTGGACAAGCGTCGGGTAGGTCTCGGTCCAGAGAATGTAGGAGAGCGAGGAGAAGCCTACGAACGGGTTCATCGAGTCTGGGTTTGAGGTCGTGCCGAGGCGAAAGATGCCGCCTTCCTTGATCGCCGCAGTCTCTGCGCCACCCGTTGTGGCGCTGTCGCCGCCACCACCAGGCGTCGTCGATGCGCCGCCGCCACAGGCCGCAAGCAGTGCGACAGTGACCAACAAGATGATGCCTACGAGTAGCTTCCTCATGATGCTCTCCCTCCCGGAGTTACCGAGAGTCTAACCGTATGGTCAGGCGATGTCACTATTTACGGGCGGATCCGCGCTGACCAAACGGGTGTGCGAGAATCGATGCCGGTGCAACTCGACCTCAACATCATTGCTCGGTATGCCCACGGCTGCGCTGTGCTGGGTACGGGTGGCGGTGGTGATATCCGAATTCCACTGATGATCGCGCAGGCTGCGCTCGCTGAATGCGGCCCGGTTGCGGTGATTCGACCAGAGGAACTCGCCGACGACGCCTTGGTGTTGCCGGTCGGTGGCTGGGGTGCGCCGACCGTCTGTATTGAGAAGTTCGACTCGGGCGACGAGGGCCGGCTGCTCTGCGAGGCTGCGGAGCGCTGGTTCCAACGACCGGTCGCGGCACTGATGGCCTCCGAGATCGGTGGTGGCAATGGCGTGCAGCTCGTCTCCTGGTGTGCGCGTCTTGGGCTACCGCTGATCGATGCTGACGGCATGGGTCGGGCGTTCCCCGAAGGAGATATGTGCACGATGCACATCGCCGGCGTGTCGCCCGCTCCCGCCTTTTTCGCCGACGAACGCGGCAACGTCATGACCACGCATCCGATTGACGCGCTCTGGCACGAGCGCATTGCGCGCCACCTCGTGCTCGTCAGCGGTGGTGTCATCGCGGGTGCGGATCATCCGATGGATGCGGCGACGGTGCGTTCGGCGACGATCCCCGACACGGTCTCGTTGGCCTTGGCGATTGGTGAGGCTTTGGAGCGCGACGGTGTCGATGGTGTGCTTGCAGTCGCGGGCGGTCGTCGTTTGGTGACGGGCAAGGTTGTCGACGTTGAGCGCCTGACGAGCGGCGGCTTTGCGCGTGGGGTGGTGACGGTGGAGGGGACGGGCGTGGATGCGGAACGCGTCGTCTCGATCCAGGTTCAGAACGAGAACCTGATCGCCTCTGAGAGTGGACGCACAATTGCGTGCACGCCGGATCTGATCACGATTGTCGATGCAGGCACGGGCGAGGCAATTTCGACTGAACGCATTCGCTATGGCCAGCGCGTGACGGTGCTTGGCATGCCGTGTGCCGATGTCTGGCGGACGCCAAAAGGCCTCGAGATTGCTGGGCCGGAGCGCTTTGGCTATGACGGCCCCTGGGTGCCGATCGAAGAGGCCGGCCTGTGAGCGCGCTGCGGATCGGCATCGACGTGGGCGGCACGAACACCGATGCCGTGCTGCTTGGCGCTGCTGGCGTGCTCCTGGCGCGCACGAAGACGCCCACCACCGAGGATCCGATCGACGGCATCGCCAAGGCGCTCGGCGAAGTTGTCGGACCACACGCGAACGAGATCTCGACGGTGTCACTTGGCACGACGCATGCGC
>JAEMTW010000003.1:25781-32782 GCA_016462095.1 Thermoleophilia bacterium | reverse complement strand
AGGTTGGCCGCGTCGACGGCGCCCTCGGCCGCACCTGCGCCCACGACGGTGTGGAGCTCGTCGATAAACAGCACGATCTGGCCCTCAGCCGCCGTCACCTCGCCCAGCACCGCCTTGAGTCGCTCCTCAAACTCACCGCGGAACTTGGCTCCTGCCAGGAGCGCGCCCATGTCGAGCGCCCAGATCTTGCGACCGCGCAGACTCTCCGGCACGTCGCCGGCAACGATGCGCATGGCGAGGCCCTCGGCAATGGCGGTCTTGCCAACGCCTGGCTCGCCGATCAGTACCGGATTGTTTTTCGTACGCCGCGAGAGGACCTGGACGACTCGACGAATCTCGTCGTCTCGGCCAATCACCGGATCGACCTTGCCAGCCTCAGCCGCTGCCGTCAGGTCGCGAGCGTACTTCTGCAGCGCGTCGTAGAGGTCCTCGGCGTTGGGGTCGGTCACGCGCTTGCCACCGCGGATGTTTTTGAGACCTTCCAAGAGCGCGGTCTTCGTCACGTTCTGGCGGCGCAGAATGTCTTTTGCGGCACCCGAGTGCTCGGCGAGTGCGATCAGGACGTGCTCCGTCGCAACGTAGTCGTCGCCCATCTCCTGCGACTCTTTCGTGGCGCGCTCGAGCGTCTCGCGCAGAGCCAGTGAGGCCTGCGGCGAGGTCGCAGCACCCTTCATGCTCGGAAGCTTGTCGAGCGCATCGTCGGTTTCTCGACGAAGCGTGTCGACGTCGCCGCCGGCGCCGCGCAAGAGCGACTCGGCGACCGAGCCGTGCTCGGCCAGCAGGCCCGCCAAGAGATGTAGTGGAGTCAGTTCGGGATTACCGGCGACGCGGGCGCGCTCGGCTGCTGTGCCGAGTGCCTCCTGCGCTTTGACGGTCAGTTTGGTGGGATCCATGGTGGGGGTTCCTCCGTTCGGTATCAGCTACGGGAAGCGGTTCAACGCATGCGTCGGCGACGGATGACAAGCTCCGCGCCAGGCGGCGGGATGTACGGCACGATCTCGTGTCGGTAGGAGCGATGCACGCTCTCGACCTCAGTCTGCATCACGCGCGCGGCCTCATCGAGGGCGGCTCCGAGGTCGGCGACCTGCTGCTCGAGTTGGTGCACGCGATCTTCAAGTGCGAGCACGTGCTCGACGCCCTGAAGCGAGAGCCCAAGGCCCGATGCGAGCTCGGTAATGCGCTGCAGGCGCATTAGTTCGGCATCCGAATAGAGGCGGGTGCCGCCGGCAGTGCGGCGCGGTCGGACCAGACCTCGGGCTTCGTACAGCCGCAGCGTTTGGGGGTGCATGCCGACGAGGTCGGCGGCCACGCCGATCATGTACTTGGGGGTGTCTTCATTCATGTAAACAGCTCCGCCCGCGGATCTGTCCCGCCGTCGAGCGCTGCAAACTTCTCGAGCGCCTCAGTCTGCTGCGTCGAGAGTCCACTGGGCACGATCAACTTGAGCCGGACCAGCAACGAGCCATCGTCGCCGCTCGTTGAAGGTGCACCAAGACCTCGTACGCGCAGCATCTTGCCGTCGACGGAACCTGCCGGTACCTTGACGCGCACCTTTTCGCCGAGCGGTGTTGGCACATCGATCTCTGCACCCAGCGCTGCCTCGGGGAACGTCACGGGAACCTCGACGATGATGTCCTTGCCGCGTCGTGTGAAGCGTTCCGAGGGCAGCACCTGCACGACAACCCAGAGGTCGCCAGGCGCCCCACCACTCTCTCCGTCGAGACCCTTGCCGCGCACGCGAATACGCGACGCATCGGCAATGCCAGCGGGGATCTTGACGGTGTAGCGCTTGGTCCGACGTTGGCGACCAGAGCCCTTGCACGTGGTACACGGTCGTTCGACAATCGAGCCCTGCCCGCCGCAACGCATGCAGGCCTCGGCGATCGCAAAGAATCCCTGATTGACCTGACGCTCTCCGGAACCGCCACAGTCGGGGCACGTCGTACGCGACGTGCCAGCCGCTGCTCCCGTGCCAGCACAATCGGCACAGTTGAGGTCCTTGTCGACCGGCACCGTCACACGAGCACCACGCAACGCGTCGTCGAAGGAGAGCGTGACGCGTGTCTCGAGATCGACGCCACGGCGAGCGGGACGGCGGCCGCGACCCGCGTTCGGCCCGCCACCACGACGACGCCCGAAAAGGTCGCCGAACAGGTCGGAGATGTCGAAGCCACGGTCTTGGGCGAAGTCGCGAAAATCGTTGGGGTCGAAGCCCTGTGCGCCGGTGCCGCCCGAGGCTCCAAACTGGTCGTACGCCTTGCGCTTTTCGACGTCGGACAAGGTGTCGTGCGCGGCCGAGATCTCCTTAAAGCGCTCTTCGGCTTTTGGATCATCGGGATTGGCGTCGGGATGGTGCTTGCGTGCCAGTTTTCGATAGGCCTTCTTGATCTCGTCTGCCGATGCCGTGCGCGATACCTCAAGCACCTCGTAGAGATCACGCATTACGCACGACCTCGACGAGACCGGCAGGGTCGATCGGGGACAACACGACTCGGCGGCGGCCGACCTTAATCAGGACGGTGCGACGCACGTCCGTCACAAACGACCGCGTCCAGCCACCACCAGCGACGCGGAAGTGACCGCGGTAGCCATAGAGACCACCGGAGCCAAGCCGGAGCCCTAACCGTGCCTTGTCGGTATGCGGCTCGATCCGGCCGGTAATCCGCAATGAGCCACGGCGGCGCTCAATCACCAGCGCATCGCGGTCGAGGCGATACGCCACGGGTTGCGTGACGCGCAGCCAGAAACCGATCGCGCCCAACATGAGCCCAGCCGACAACATCGCGACGGCGTGCAATGCATTGCCATTCGAGACGCCGACGCCGGTGCCAATCCAGGCCAGCAAGACGACGCACCAGAAGATGCCAGTGATGACTTTTTCGGCACCGCCCAGCGGAGCTGCAGCGATCGTGACGGGGGTCAGGCTCAGGATTCGCCTCCGGCAACCACCACGCGGGCCGGCCGCAAGACACGATCGCCCAGCAGAAAGCCCTTCTGAATCACCTCGAGCACGGTGCCCTCCGGAGCATCGGCCGGCTGGGAAAGCAGCGCCTCGTGACGGTGCGGATCAAACATGTCGCCGGTCGGATCGAGCTCGGCCACGCCTTCGCGCTCCAGCAATGTCCAGAGTGCGCGATGAACGAGTGCCACGCCGTCGGCGATCGCCTCAGTCTCCGCCGTCTCGAATGCCGTCAGAGCACGCCCGAGATCGTCGAAAACTGGCAGCAGGTCGCGCAAGAGACGCTCGGCTGCGCGCTCGCGCAGCTCCTCGTGCTCGCGGGCCATCCGCTTCTTGTAGTTGTCGAACTCAGCCGCAAGCCGTCGCAGCTGGTCGAGGTAGTCGTCGCGGTCGCGCTCGGCCAGAGCCAGTGGATCGAGCTCTTCTTCGACGAGCTCGGCCTCTGTCTCTGTCTCTGTCTCTGCCTCCGACACGATCGAATCCTCCCCGCTCTCGGCGGGGAGGTCCGAATCTACCGGGTCATGGGCGCTCATTTTTCTGCCGTGGCGGCGTCGGGATCGACAACCTCAGCGTCTTCGATGATTTCCTCGTCGGACTCATCGTCGGCTGCAGAGGCACCTTCGCCCGACGGTGCGGACTGCTGAGCATCCTTATAGACCTGCTCGGCCAGGGCGTACGAGGCCTCCTGCAGGGCGTCGGCCTTCTGCCGAATCGCCGTTGCGTCGGAACCTTCGAGCGCCGTGCGCAGCTCGGCTGCGGCCGTCTCGATCTTGCCCTTGACCTCGTCGTCGACCTTGTCGCCATGCTCGGAGACGGTCTTCTCGGTCTGGTAGAGCAGCTGCTCGGCCGTGTTCTTGGCTTCGACGAGGTCACGCGCGCTCTTGTCTTCGTCGGCGTGCGCCTCGGCGTCCTTGACCATTTGCTGGATTTCGGACTCGTCGAGCCCCGAGCCGCCTTCGATGCGAACCTGCTGCATCTGGCCCGTACCCTTGTCGGTGGCGGAGACGTTGAGGATGCCGTTGGCATCGATGTCGAACGTCACCTCGACCTGAGGCATGCCGCGTGGTGCAGCCGGGATGCCGACGAGCTGGAACTTGCCGAGCGTCTTGTTGTAACCCGCAATCTCGCGCTCACCCTGGAGCACGTGGATCTCGACGGACGTCTGCCCGTCTTCGGCGGTCGAGAAGACCTCGGACTTACGGGTTGGGATCGTCGTGTTGCGCTCGATCAGCTTCGTCATCACGCCACCCTTGGTCTCGATGCCGAGCGAGAGTGGTGTGACGTCGAGCAGGAGGACGTCCTTGACGTCACCGCGCAGCACGCCAGCCTGGATGGCGGCGCCGATCGCGACGACCTCGTCCGGGTTGACACCGCGGTGCGGATCCTTTTTTGTGATCTCTTTGACCTTGTCCTGGATCGCGGGCATCCGACTCATGCCGCCGACGAGGATGATGTCGTCGATGTCGGCCGCCGTCAGCCCTGCATCGGCGAGAGCCTGCTTGGTCGGTCCGACGGTGCGCTCAACGAGATCGCCAACGAGCTCGGTCAGTTTCGAGCGCGAGAGTGCCATGTCGAGATGCTTCGGGCCCGAGGCATCAGCCGTGACGAAGGGCAGATTGATCTGCGTCGACTGCGTCGAGGACAGCTCGATCTTGGCCTTCTCAGCGGCCTCATAGAGGCGCTGCAGCGCAAGGCGGTCGGCCGCGAGGTCGATGCCCTGGTCCTTCTTAAACTCGGCGACCATCCAGTCGACGATTGCCTTGTCGAAGTTGTCGCCACCGAGGTGATTGTCGCCTGCGGTTGCCTTGACTTCGAAGACGCCGTCGGCGAGCTCGAGGACGGACACGTCGAAGGTGCCGCCGCCGAGGTCGAAGACGAGCACTTTCTGCTCACCCTCCTTGTCGACGCCGTAGGCGAGGGCAGCAGCCGTCGGCTCGTTGATGATGCGCAGGACGTTGAGGCCCGCAATGCGGCCCGCATCCTTCGTGGCCTGGCGTTGAGCATCGTTGAAGTAGGCCGGCACCGTAATCACGGCATCCGTCACCTGTTCGCCGAGCTTGGCCTCAGCATCGGCCTTCAGCTTCTGCAGGATCATCGCCGAGATTTCCTCGGGCGAGAACTCGCTGTCGTCGGCCGAGACCTTGGCGTCACCATTGGGGCCCGAGATCACCGTGTAGGGGATCATCGTCATCTCTTCAGATACCTCGGACGACTTGCGTCCCATGAAGCGCTTGATCGAGAAGATCGTGTTTTCTGGGTTGGTAACAGCCTGCCGCTTGGCGGGGCTGCCGACGAGGCGCTGGCCATCCTTGGCAAACGCGACGACAGACGGCGTGGTGCGGCCGCCTTCGGCGTTCTCAATGACAGACGGCTCGCCGCCTTCAAGAACGGACATACAAGAGTTGGTAGTACCGAGATCGATTCCGATTACGCGACCCATAAGGGATATGCCTCCGTGGAGATGGGATGAGGGGGATGGAAGTGCAGGCGCCGAGGAGTGGCGCGTGGCCACACTCTATTACCTGAGTGTCTGAATATCAAGTTTTCTTTTTGTAAGGATTCACATTCCGGCGAATTAGAAAACCCCACTCCGCCGCTCCAGCGAGTACCATCACGGTATGCGTCGTCTCATCCCAGTCCTCGCGCTGATGCTGACCCTGTCGATCTTCGCGGCGTCCGCGCAGGCCGCCGCCCGGCTGAGCGCCGCCCAAGTTGCCACCGCGATGACCGCACGCCACGCCTTCGTGCAGCCCGGCGTGTCACCGCAACCGGACATCGCAGCCCTCACCGCCGTCGCCGCCGCCAACCCCTCCTTCTACCTCGTCGTACTCGCGAGGCCGCTTGCGGGTGCTGCAAACGCCAAGGGCTCTGCCCGACTGCTCGCGCAGGCACTCCAGGCCAAGGACCCGCAGGCCACCGTTGGCCTGATCACCAAAGGCAAGCTCGGCGGAGCATCGCTCAGCTACCCACAAGACCGCATCAACAAGGCCGTCGCCGACACACGCGCGGTTGCCGCCACCGATCCGGTTGGCTCGCTCACGAGCTATGCAGCCGCCGTCACGAAACCGAACAAGACTGCGGACGAAACAGGCGCCACTGGCAGCAGTGGCCGACCGTGGTGGCAATGGGCTGTCGTAGTCTTGCTGCTCGGAAGCATCGTGCTGGTCGTGCTCCGCATCCGCGCACGCTCCAATGAGCAGCGTCGCCGCCGCCGCGGTGGTTCTATCTGGACCGCCCGCGAGTTTCACCTCGACCGCCTCGAGAGCCTCGCCGCACGCCACATGGCACTCACGGGCGAGACCGCCACGAGCGATGGTCCAAACTCCGACGATCCCGAAGCCGCCGACCACCTCCAGACCGCCGGTGCTCGCCTGCTCGCCTTGCGCCGCACACTGCCAGCACTCACCTCGCCCCGCGAACTGCGCACCGTGGCCGGCGAACTCGACGCCGTCGAGTGGGAGATCCTCTGGGTCGAATACCGCCTGGCCGACCACGCGCCTCCCGCTGCCATCGCACCCGGCTTCCCAGGCCTCTGCTTCTTTTCACACGAACACGGGCTTGGCACCGAAGCCATCGAGCTACGCAAGCCCGACGGCACGATCAACACCGTCTACGTCAGCCCCGAGAACCGACTCGCCCTCGAGCGCGGCGATGCTCCCGAAGTTTCGCTCGTGCACGTCGGCTCGCGCATGATCCCTTGGCCCGCCGCGCCATCCTGGTATGGCGCCTACGGCTGGAGCCCCGACGACCTACCGGGCCTCGATTACAACGGCGAGCAAATCTGGGGCATCGATGGTCCAGAGCGTGACGAAGAGCCCCCAGCAGACGAGGCCAGTAGCGACCTGACGACACCTCCCGCAACGGCCTCCGGCATCGTCCCCACGCAGGACGGCGAGCTCGCACTGCCCGAAGAAGAGGCGACGCGCGCCTGGGACCCCGACTCCGACGCCGCCTTCGAAGACGTCGCCGACGTCGCCGCACCCGCGGAGGCCACGCCGCCGATCGTGGCCCCACCTGCGCAGCCCGTTGTAGAACCCGAGCC
>JAEMTW010000003.1:0-25771 GCA_016462095.1 Thermoleophilia bacterium | reverse complement strand
GCCCGAAGAAGAGGCCACGAGCGCCTGGAATCCCGAAACCGACGCCGCCTTCGAAGACATCGCCGCACCCGCGGAGGCCGCGCCGCCGATCGTGGCCCCACCTGCGCAGCCCGTTGCCGAACCCGAGCCAGAGCAGGCCTTCGAAGAACTCGATCTGCCAGCACCGACGGGCCTGATCGACGAGCCAAGCGGCGAACCTGAAGCGTCGGAAGAGATCTTCCCCACGCCACCCACACCGCCCGCGATCGATGACGGCGAGGACACGATGGATGGCACGAGTCGCCCCCCAGCAGTTGGCGACGCAACGCTCGATTGGGATCCGTTCAGCGAGCAGGAACCGCCGGAAGACGGTTCGAAGCACTAACGGTGGCTCATCACCGGTGGTACTGGGGGGTTGTAATTCGCGTCGATTCGGCGCGCGAACTGTTGTCGTCAATCGCAGACGATGTGGATGACGACGATGTCCGGGTGCAAGATCCGCGCACGGGACACATCACCCTGTTCTACGCCCCCTTGCGCGGTCGCCGCGATGCACCCGCGCTCGCCGAACGTATCCGGGAGGCCGCGGCGGCGATCAAACCCTTCTCCGTAACCTGCGCAGGTTTCGATGAGTTTCCCTCGCCTAACCGCCCAGTGGCCTGGCTCGGCGTTCAGCAGGGGAATCAAGAGTTGCAGTCCGTTCGTACGAGCCTCTGCTCCTGCGACCAGGATTGTCATCGCCATGCGTTCGTGCCGCACCTGACTCTGGCCTACGGCGAAGAGGCCGCAACCTACGCCGCAGTCCACGAGAAGATTCGGACACACGCAGAATCAGCAGTTTGTGCGACCCATGTCGATGCAGTTTGGATTGCCGGATTTCCACAGAATGGTCACCCGGCCCGCGACCTGCGGTACGTCGAACGAGTGCCGTTCGCTGGGCAGTAGGCCGTCGCGCCACTACACTAATTAGATGCGCCCGCCGCTCACCGATTCGTTCGACCGCCACATCGAGAGCGTTCGCATCTCGATCACCGACCGCTGCAACTTCCGCTGCAAGTACTGCATGCCGGCGGAGGGACTGCCGTGGCTCCAACGCTCGGAAGTATTGTCGTTTGAGGAGATCGAGCGCCTCGCCACGATTCTCGCCTCGATGGGTGTCAGCCACGTGCGTCTGACGGGTGGCGAACCGCTTGTCCGCCGCGACGTACCCGATCTGATCGAGCGCCTCGTCAAGGTGCCAGGCCTCACCGACCTCGCCCTGACGACCAACGGAGTCGCGTTGCGCACGCTCGCCGGGCCACTCGTCGATGCCGGCCTGCGCCGCATCAACGTCTCGCTCGACAGCCTCGACCACTCGCGCTTTGCCGAGATTACGCGACGCGACATGCTTGACCGTGTCCTTGAAGGGCTTGAAGAAGCAGAGCGCTATCCCGAGCTGCGCCCGATCAAGGTCAACTGCGTCGCAATGCGTGGCTTTACCGAGCCCGAGGTGATCGCCTTCGCCGAACTCGCCCGACGCAAGCCGTACATCGTCCGTTTTATCGAGTTTATGCCCCTCGACGCCGATCGCACGTGGCGTAAGGAAGACGTCCTGGCCGGTGCCGAGATTCGCGCCATGATCGAAACCGTCTACCCGCTCGTGCGCGTGCCCGCGGCTGCCTCGTCCACTGCTGAGCGCTGGGCATTCGCCGACGGGGCCGGCGAGATGGGTTTCATCAATCCTGTCTCCGAACCCTTCTGCTCCTCGTGCGATCGCATCCGCATCACGGCCGAAGGCGCGCTGCGCACCTGCCTCTTCGCGATGGAGGAGACCGACCTCCGGACGCCGCTGCGATCGGGTGCTACCGATCTCGAAATCGAAACGCTCGTCCGCCAGGCTGTCCAGGCCAAGCGCATGAAGCATCAGATCGGCGAGGCAGGCTTCGTCCGCAGCGCCCGCTCGATGAGTCAAATCGGCGGGTAATCCCGACCTGTCGTGATGCGCGCGTGCGTGCGTGGACGGGTACCATTGCTCTGTGAGCACACCGACCGGTAACCCAATTCGCCGCGCCGTTAACCGCATTGGGCGCTTTCTGCCCCGTGGTTGGCGCGACTTTTGGCTCCAATTTGCGATCTTCTGGTCGTTTTATGTAGCCTACGAGGGATCACGCACGCTGGCTCAGAGCGACCGTTACTTGGCCATCCGCAACGCCCTCGACGTCGTGCGAGCACAGCAGGTGCTCGGCATTGACTGGGAGCGCGGCGTCCAGGTCTGGGCGATCAACGCGCCGAGCCTGGTCATGACCATCGCCAACTGGACGTACTTCAACTGCCAGTTCACGATCACGTATGCACTGCTCTTGTTCATCTACTTCCGCCGCAATCACGCCTTCTACTTCATTCGCAATGCGCTGCTGGGCACGAGTTTCGCTGCGCTGCTGGGCTACGTCCTGCTGCCAACCGCGCCACCGCGCATGCTCGCTGGGCTCGGGTTTATCGACACGTTGCAGCAAACGTCGATCAACCACAGCTCTGGCCTCGTGCAGTGGTTTGCCAATCCCTATGCCGCAATGCCATCGCTGCATACGGCGTACGCGGTCATCATTGGCTGCGCTGGAGTGCTCGTCTTCTCGCATCCGCTGCTGCGAGCGATCTGGGCGCTGTACCCGCTCCTTGTCCTCTTCTCAATCATCGCAACCGCGAACCATTGGTTCCTTGACGCGGCCGTCGGTGCCTTTGTGGCGCTATTTGCCTTGCTCTTTGCCTTCGCTGTCAGTCGGGGGCGAGTCCCCACGCTGACGCATGCGCGTGCAACGCGGTTGTCAACTCCGCCCTCAGCGCTCGGTGGCGATTCTTTGCCACAACGCGCCTAGCCAACCGCTCGTCGGTCATTGCCGACCGTTCGTCGGCCACGGACAGTCAGTCGTTGGTGCTGGTCGTATCTTTCGGCCATGGGTGTAGAGCGACTCCAGCAGGAATACACAGACGGTACGCGCCGCGTGATCGCCAGCATCATGGCCCGCATCACGCGCATTCCGGTGACGGCTAACCAGGTCACGATTGCTGGTTTTGTCCTCAATGCGATTGCCGCGGTGCTCGTGTACCGCGAGGCCTACATCGCCGGTGGCGTGCTCTTCTTGGTTGGCTCGATCCTCGACATCTTCGACGGTGCCGTGGCGCGCGCCCGCGGCGAAGCCGGCCCGCGCGGCGCCATGTTCGACTCGATCCTCGATCGCTTCTCCGAGGCCATCATGCTCGGTGCCATCGCGCTTGTGTTTGCGCGTGATGGTAATGAAATTGCACTGATCGCAGTCATCGCCGCCCTGACCAGCTCGTTCATGACGTCGTACCTTCGCGCCCGCGCCGAGGCGCTTGGTCTCGACGGCACGCATGGCGTGATGGCGCGTGCGGAGCGAGTCGTGTTGATTGCAGCGGCACTCTTGTTCGCTCCCCTCGGCGCTCTGCCGTGGGGCATCATCCTGCTCGCCGTTCTTTCCACCATCACTGTCGTGCAGCGTGCTCGTCACGTCCTGCGCCAACTCTAAATCACCACCTAAATCACCACCTAAATCACCACCTAGATCCACACCACTCGGAGGAGTCACTACGTGTCTACACCCCAGAATCGCGTTCGTCGTCGCTCGGACGGCAAGGTCCGCGTCGCTATCGTCGGCGTTGGCAACTGCGCATCCTCGCTCGTCCAGGGCGTTGAGTATTACAAGAATGCCGATCCGAAAGAGACCGTCCCGGGGCTGATGCACGTCAATCTGGGCGGGTATCACATCCGCGACATCGAGTTTGTCGCGGCGTTTGATGTCGACAAGGAAAAGGTCGGCAAGGACCTCGCCGACGCGATCTTCTCGGGCCAGAACAACACGATCAAATTCTCGAAGGTGCCAAAGACGGGCGTCAAGGTCCACCGTGGCATGACGCACGACGGCATTGGCAAGTACCTGTCCGAGGTCATCACGAAGGCGCCAGGCGAGACTGCCGACGTCGTCCAGATCCTCAAGGACACCAAGGCCGACGTGATTGTTTCGTACCTCCCGGTCGGTTCGGAGGAGGCGACGAAGTGGTACGTCGAGCAGGCGCTTGCTGCCGGCGTCGCCTTCGTCAACAACATCCCTGTCTTTATTGCCCGCGAGTCGTATTGGGCGAAGCGCTTCAAGCAGGCTGGTCTGCCGATCATTGGTGACGACATCAAGAGCCAGGTTGGCGCGACGATTACGCACCGCATGCTCGCCACGCTGTTTGAGGATCGTGGTGTTCACCTCGAGCGCACGTATCAGCTGAACGTCGGTGGCAACACGGACTTCTTGAACATGCTCGAGCGTGAGCGTCTCGAGTCGAAGAAGATCTCGAAGACGAATGCTGTCACGTCGCAGATCGATCACGACATGGGTGCCGAGAATGTTCATATCGGACCGTCTGATCACATTCCGTGGCTGACCGACCGCAAGTGGGCATACATCCGCCTTGAGGGCCGTGCCTTTGGTGACGTGCCGCTGAGTGCGGAGCTAAAGCTTGAGGTGTGGGACTCCCCCAACTCCGCCGGCATCGTGATCGACGCCGTCCGCCTGATCAAGCTGGCACTCGACAACGGCATCTCGGGTCCGCTCGAATGGCCTTCCGCGTACCTGATGAAGTCGCCTCCGGTCCAGCATCGCGACGAGCTTGCCCGCGAAGAGGTCGAGGCGTTCATCCGCAAGTACGGTAAAAAGCGCCCAGCCGCCGCTGCCGCCAAGCGTGCCCCAGCCAAGCGTGCGCCCGCCAAGGCCGCCGCGAAGAAGGCTCCCGCCAAGGCTGCTGCCGCAAAGGCTCCGACGAAGGTCGCTGCCAAGAAGGCGCCAGTCAAGGCCGTCGCGAAGAAGGCTCCGGCGAAGGCTGCTGCAAAGCCAGCCGCCAAGCGCGTGGCGACGAAGGCAAAGCCCGCAGCACGTAAGCGCTAAGTCCGACCGCACTTCCCCCTGCTCGTTGAGGCGACATTCTGGGCCCGGGCCCAGAATGTCGCCTCCGCATATCGTGCGGATACGCGCACAGCTGTTTTAGGCGACATTCTGGGCCCGGGCCCAGAATGTCGCCTTCGCGTATCGTGCGGGTATGCGCATTGCTGTTTTTGCCACAACGCCGCTCGACCGGCCCGGTCCGGAGAGTGCTGCAGCGCTTACTGTCGCGGAGGCGATTGCCGACAAGGGTGTCGAGGTCGTGCTGGTCGGAACGGCGCGCAATGCTGCTCAACAGGTGGCTGGTCGACTCACGATTCGTGCGCTTGAGCGGAGCGGAGCCGCCGCGCTCGCCCATACCGATCTCGGACCTCGCACCGTCGTGATCGGAGGTCCCACGATGACGTGGGCAGCCGACGCTGCGATTCGACGTGTGATTGGTGCGGGCGAGATCGACCTCGTCGTGATCGTTGGAGATGCCGAAACAGCAGTCACCGCAGTAGTTGACGATGCTGCGCCAAGCGCCAAGCGGATCGGACTGACCGGCGCCAAGCGCGCCGCCACAGCAATGATCAAGCTCGCCGGCGACTCTACGCGGGCACCGTCCCCGCATACGCCTGCGGATCCGATCCTCGGCGATTTTCACCTTCACACCTGCTTCTCTCCCGACTGTGGCACTGGCATCGACGACCTCGTCGAGCGAGCACTCGCGCTTGGCCTTGGTGCGCTTTGCGTCACCGATCACGACTCCGTCGCCGGCGGCTTTGCGGCGAAGGCTCACGTCGAAGCAAACGGAATCCCACTCCACATCGCCGTCTCGAGCGAGGTCAAGACTCAGACCGGCGAGGTGATTGGCATGTACCTCAAGGAAGACATTCCCCCCGGCCTGCCCTTCGCCGATACGGTCGAGGCGATGCGCGCTCAGGGTGCCTTCATCTACGTGCCGCACCCCTTCGACAGCCTGCACGCGATCCCGTCGGAACCGCTGCTCGAGCGGATGGCTCCACTGATTGATGCACTTGAGGTCGTCAATGGTCGCCTGGCACGCGAGCGCTTCAACCACGAGGCCCTCGCCTTCGCCACGCGGCTCGGATTGCCAGCCGGGGCGGGCTCCGACGCGCACGTCCTCGATGGGCTCTTTACCGCTGGTCTCGAGTTGCCCGCCTTCCACGATCCTGCCTCGCTCGCCCTCGCTCTTGGCGATGCTCGCGTCGTGCGGAACCCGAAGAACATCCTCGCGCTGCAGGCGCGTAAGTGGTTCCGCAAGAGGAGGAAACCGCTGCACGCCGAATGATCGGGGACGCGCCGTGGCTGAACCTGACCAGATCTATGAGCGGTACCTCGCCCGGGCGATTCGGGCCATGAATGCGCTGGGCGACGACATCACCGAGAGCGATGACGAAATTGAGCCACTCGCCGCTCCCGTGCTTGGCTCGGGCCACCCACTCGCCGACATCATGCTGCTGAAGACTCGCGCACAGCCCTCAGAGGTGCAGGAAGGCGTCGCCTTCTTCGGGCGTGCCGGTGGTGCGATCCTCAAGAGCGTGACGCGCGTCGGCATCGACCCGCTGCTGATCTACGGGACCAACTGCGCCAAGCGCGCCGACGACGACCTGACAGACTCGAGCGGTGCGCCCGCAATGTTCCTGTTGCGCGAGATCCAGATTACCGAGCCCAAGATCATCGTCTGCATGGGGCCGGCGACAGCCGCCTTCATCAACCTGATCAAGGTCCCACTCGCCGAGCCGATCGATCCAGACTTGATTGGGCAACTCCAGCAGTTGACGCCGACGATTGAGACGCTCGTCACGCCAGACATCGACGAGTCGCTCGACGAAGAGTCCTCCAAGCGCCGCTTCTGGAAAGCCTTCCAAGAACTCGGGCGCTGGTACTCCGCGCTACCGCCGTACTAGTCGCTGCCGAGTCAGTGACTAGTCGACGACGAGCGCGTCAGCCGCCGGCGTCCGCACGAAGCGCGCAACGCACTCGACGTGCGGCGTGTGCGGAAACATATCGACCGGGCGAACGACCTCGAGCGAGTAGCCGCCGTCGGTAAACAGCACCGCGTTGCCCGCCAGCGTCGTCGGGTTGCAGGACACGTACACAATCGTCTTTGGCTTAAGCTCGAGCACGCGCCGGACTGCCTTCGGCGTCAGACCCGCTCGCGGCGGGTCGATCACGACGAGGTCCGGCATTGGGGCTCCCGCTTCGATCAGTGGCTCGATCGCCTTCGCAACGTCGCCCGCTACGAATTCGGCGTTTTCGATGTTGTTCCGCAAAGCGTTCTGCGTCGCCTGCTCGACTGCATCTTCGACGATCTCGATCCCGACGACTCGACCAGCGTCGCGTGCCAGCGCCAGCCCGATCGAACCAATGCCGCTGTAGAGGTCCCAGACCGTCTCGGTGCCTGTCAGTCGGGACTCCTCGATGGCAATGCCGTAAAGCTTTTCGCACATCGCCGTGTTCGTCTGGAGAAACCCGTTGTGCGGCACGTGCAGTGTCAGGCCGAGGATCTCCTCGCGATACCAATCCTGGCCGGTGATGATCTCGGTTGGATGGCCCTGCGTGGTCTCGGAGAGGCCGCTGTTCTTCGTCTGCAGCAAGCCGACGAAACCAGGCACGGACTCTTGGAGCTCATCGATCAGATTGCCGAGCTTCGGCAACTCGATGTCGGTGGTAACGAGCGCGAGCAGTAGATCGCCGGTGCGTGCCGAGTGACGGATGATCAGATTGCGCAGCTCGCCTTCGTGCAGTCGCTGGTCGTAGCCCGAGAGCCCCGTCGACTGTGCCCAACGCTGGACGGCATCCTTGGCGGCATTCGGCGCATCGCCGATCAGATAACAGCGGTTGACCTCGAGCACCTCGTCCCACCGGCCGGCTCGATGAAAGCCAAGCACGGGACCCTGTTCCTCCTGCGTAAACGTCAGCTCGACCTTGTTGCGGTACTCAAGGTTGTCTTCTGCACCCACAATCTCGTCGATCGGGACATCCGGAAGATGAGCGATACGTGTGATCGCGTCGCGCACCAGCTGCGCCTTCTCGCGCAGCTGCGCGGGGTAGGAGAGCGCCTGCCAGCGACAACCACCACAAGCCCCAACGTGCGGGCACGTCGGCTCGACGCGATCCGGCCCTGGCGCCAGCAACTCAACGACGTCGGCCTCGCCATACTTGCGACGCGACGTACGCACGCGAACGCGGACCTGATCGCCAGGCAGCGCGCGATCAACAAAGACCACGAAGCCATCGATACGCGCGACGCCGCGACCGCCGGTCGCAAGCGACTCGATCACAACGTCGGCGATATCACCACGGGAAGGACGATCAGCCACGGAGCGGATCGTACGCGAGGGGGCCGATCGGCGATCCGCACGCGCTGGGCAAGACCCGGCGCGTGCGGTCGAGATTACGCCGAAGCGGACTTGGACTTGTCGTTACCCATGATCAACAGGATGATCAAGGAGATCAGTGGGAAGAAAAACCCGAGTACCGTCCACAGGTTTTCGCTGCGATTCCGTGTTCGAGCCATGCTTCGACAGACCAGCGCAAATACGACCGCTATCGCGAGGGGGATGACAATGCTAAGAAACTGGGACATCTATACCTCCAAAAGTGACGCAGAATTGCGTGTGCGGCTAGTCTACTCCGCGCAGAACGGGAGTCAACGCGACGCGGCTAGAGGCTTCGCGCATGCTGCTGGAAAGCGACGCGCCTCAGAGTATGGTCGGCTCGGCGGGCGCCGTCACGATGCGCCCATCCACCCACTCAGCATTGCCCTGGAGCGGCTCGAGCCGCTCCACCATGCGTCCATCCCCGCCCGGCACCAAGTCGACGAGATCGAAGCGCCGAGCAACGAGGTCGATGTCAACGCGATAGTCGCGCCCTCTCTCACCCCAGGCAAAGGCGATCAGCACAGGGCGCGGGAGCGCGGCACCAATCACATCGATGCGCACCGTCGGTGTGCCGTGGAGCCCTACGAGGAGTCCAATCGTGGCAGCCTGCGGCGAACGGTTGAAGACCTCAGCGGCAATACCTGCGAGATAGACCTCGTCGGATTCGCGTCGCCGCGCCCGCAAGATCGTGGCCTGCGCGGTCTGCGATTCCTCAACATCGTGCTGGAGTTGTTCGAGCCGTCGCTCCGTTTCGGCGAGTGCAGCACGAACGGCTGCACCCTCGGCTTCGGCATCGGCGAGGCGGGCGGCGAGCGTCTCGATCTCCGTTTCGCGATCGGACGAATTGCCGCGGGTGTCTTCAAGCCGCTCAACGGTCGTCTCGAGTTGCGTCTGGAGCGTATTGACCTGTGCTTTCAGTGTCCGCACCGTGCGATCAGCAGATTCGACGGGAATCACGAGCGGGACTGGCTCGTCGTGGCGTTGCCAGCCATTCTTTTCGGCTCGCTCTACGCACAGCGAACAGACATGCACCGTCGAGGAGGAACGCGGCTCGGTATAGGTGACGGCCTGCTCGCCCGTCAGGAGATTACGCCGACAAATTACGCATTGGATGTCGTTTCCAGTCGGCATACACCACCGATGCTACCGAATACGCCCCGGCCAGAGGCAGGACTTCCTCTCTACACAGGCTATATATACGGGAATAATCCGCTCGTTCCCCCACTGGAGGGTTGGAAACTATGGGTACCGCTGAATTCGCAACATATGGGCTTATCTCACTGATTGGCTACATCATCGTCGGCATTCGACTGATGAACCTCTGCAACGCGTCGGGCGTCTCGCACGGATGGCTCGCCTTCATCCCGCTGCTCAACTTCACGCGCTGGGCCCGGCTTGCTGGCAAGAATCCTTGGCTCGTCCTGCTGTGGTTCGTCTTCGTCATTCCCGGACTGATTCTCTCGCTGATCTGGCTCAACAAGATCGCTGAGAAGACCGGGACGAAGTCGCCGTGGTACTGGGTCTACCTGATTGCCACGATCATCACTTTCGCTGGCACCTCGGCACTCAGTGGCACAACCCAGGTGATCGTCACGCTGATCCTGACGGTTGCCATGATCGCCGCTCAATGGATGATCTTTGATCCCACGAAGGGCACCAGCACGACGACCGCGACGTTCTAACCCGCTCGTTCGCTCTGTAAGCCCTGAGGGGGTGGCGCTCTGGCGCTGCCCCCTCAGGCGTTTCTAGGCCGTGATTTTCTTGCGGTCATTTGGTCGCTGGAGCGTCGTCGTGCGCCACAACTCGACCATCCACCACTGCCTCTTGCAGCGCCAGATAGTCCTGCTCATTGACATCCGCGTACGCGATACCAAAGCGCGTTAGCGCACTCTCAAAACGGTTGGAAGAGCCAAGGTACGCCGCGATCGCAACGGAATCACCCGAGCGCGCGTGCGCCTTCGCCAGTGTCCACGCGCAGACCTGGCCGTAGCGCAGGAGCAGCCGCTCACTCATCTTCTCGACATCCGCGGAGCCTTTCCAGTCCCGCAACTGGCGCCAGTAATAGTGGTTGCCGAGTGGCCCCGTCGCCCAGCCAAGAAAGGCGTCGCTCGCCGATTGCATCAGGCGCTGCCCCGCGACAACTCGCTCACCACTATGGGTGTACTGCGAGGCAGTGAGGTACGGCTCGAGCACCGAAGTGCCAGCCTGCTTGACCTGGAGGAATAACAAATCGTTTTCGTCCGCGCCCTGCATCAGCACGATCACACAGCGCGTACCGACCGAGCCAACACCAACAACCTTGATCGCCGCATCAACATAGGTGTAGCGATCCAGCAGCACCTGAATGTCGTCACGCACCGATCCCCGATATTCCATGAAGGCCTGGCGCACGACTTCGGTAGGGTCCTCCCCCAACAACTCGGCCACAGAGGCGAGCGGCACGATCAATGGTGGCTCCGTCACGATGCGACGCTTTCCATCGACGACCTCAGTAAAACGTGCCACCGCCTGAAGATGATTCTTCCCTCGCGCGCGCTCAGCAACCGCGGACGCATATGCGCGCCAATCTTCGTCGTCGACCGTCTGCAAAGCGGCGTCGACCTCGAGCTGGCGATGCCACGTCTCGAGCGCCGTCAGATCGGCAAACTCCCGCATCGCCGTGCGATAACGCTCTGCCGTCGCAAACGCAATTTCACGCTGCCGCTTCGGCTTAAAGCCGCGGTCGCGCGCAGCGACCACCACGCTCGCCACCAGGCGCTTGACGTCCCACTCGAACGGGCCCGGTAGCGTCTCGTCGAAATCGTTGAGGTCGAAGACGAGAGAACGCTCGGGCGAGCCGAAGATGCCGAAGTTGAGCAGATGAGCGTCACCGCAGAGCTGAACCGTGAGGCCCGACGATGGTGCGAACGCGAGATCGTGCGCCATCAGAGCAGCCGAACCGCGGTAGAAGGTAAACGCAGAGCGCAACATGCGGCCGTACCGAATCGGTACGAGCCACTCCAGCCGACCGGCATCCCTCGCGCCAATCAACGCGACAGCATCACGCCCAACCATTGTCGCCCCAACCTCCGCAAGCCCCGCCAGCGGCAACGTGTCACGAACCGCTTTGCCTGCAGCTCGACGCTCTTCACGCGACACTCGCTCCAGCCACTCGTGCGTCGACTCGCTCATGCCGGCAGTCTAGTCGCGCTAACGAAGCGCCGCCGAATCCACCGCGCGTACGAGTGGAGCCAGTCGGGATCGAACCGACGACCCCCTGCTTGCAAAGCAGGTGCTCTCCCAGCTGAGCTATGGCCCCAGGATTGCGACTAGGTGCAACGTGCACCCGTACCGCGTCGGAGATACTAGCCGACCCCTGCCGGAGGGTATGTCGCCCGATCCTGGCGATGATGTTGTCACCCAGAACCGACTACCGTACGCGGATGCCCCATGCCTTTGATCTGAGTGGCCGGACTGCACTCGTGACGGGTGCCGGGTCGGCCGATGGAATTGGCTTTGCCACCGCCCACCTCCTTGCACAACAAGGCGCACGGGTCGTTTTGGCCTCCACCACGGAACGCATCCACGAGCGCGCGACGGAATTGCGCGAGCTGGGATTCGACGCCACGGGCATCGTCGGCGATCTCTCGCAGGCAGAGGTTGCCACCGCTCTCGTTGATACCGCTGCAGCGACGCTCGGCGGTCTCGACATCCTCGTCAACAACGCAGGGATGACCCAGACGGGCGAGCAGGTTGCCGAAGGATTGTTAGCGGATCAGCCGCTCGACCAGTGGGAGCGCCAATTGCAGATCACGCTGATGACGGCGGTGTACGTCACGCGCGCGGCGATCCCTCACATGCGACGCCATCAGTATGGGCGGATCGTGATGGTCTCGAGCGTCACGGGCTCACTCGTGGCGATTGATGGCAGTAGCGCCTACGGCACCGCCAAGAGCGGGGTCGATGGCCTGATGCGCGCGACGGCACTTGAAGAGGGACGCAACGGCATTACCTGTAACTCGGTTGCGCCCGGCTGGATCCATACGGGCTCGGCTCTCCCCGACGAGATCGTCGCCGGAACCCACACGCCGATTGGTCGCCCGGGACGCGCCGAAGAGGTCGCCGCGGTCGTGGCTTTCCTCGCCAGCGACGAGGCGTCGTACGTGACGGGTCAACCGTTTGTCGTCGACGGCGGCAACACGATCCAAGAGGCGAAGATCAGATAATGCCCAATGCGCACGACGTGATCGTCGTTGGTGCTGGTATCACCGGACTCGCCGCCGCTACCCGCGTCGCCGCCGCTGGACTGGACGTGCTGGTCCTCGAGGCACGCGACCGCGTCGGTGGGCGGCTACTGAGCATCCCCGCCAGGGACGGACACCACGGTGTTGATCTCGGCGCATCGTGGTTTTGGGGCGACGAGGCGCGCGTGTACGAACTCGCCCACAACCTCGGTCTCGCAACACATGCGCAGTACACCGCCGGAGACGCGCTTTTTCAGACGGGTGAGGGTGTGCAGCGACTCGACGGCAATCCTATCGATGCGCCCGCACTGCGCTTCCGAGATGGTGCGCAGTCCCTTCCGCTCGCGCTCGCAACCAGCCTCTCCTCATCGATTCGATTCGCGGAGCCTGTCCATGGGTTGCGAATCGTCGGCGATGGCGACGCTGCGCAGGTCGTGGTCGCGCATCGGGGCGGCACGACGCACGCACGGTGCGTCGTAGTTGCCGTACCACCCGCGCTCGCGGTCACGGATATCGTCTTCGAGCCAGCACTACCCATCGAACTCGCTCGGCTGGCCGAGCGCACACCAATCTGGATGGGAACAACGACGAAGGTTGTCGCAGAGTACGAGACGCCGTTCTGGCGGCGCGACGGCCTAGCGGGCTCGGCGATCAGCTACACCGGTCCACTGCGAGAGGTGCACGATCTTGGCGGCTCCGGCGACCAGGCAGCCGCACTCTTCGGCTTCGCGATGCCCACGTCTGAGCCCCTCAAGCACGATGCGATCATCGCTCAACTGGTGGCCCTGTTCGGGCAACAGGCACATGCTCCGCTCGCCTTGCACGTGACGGACTGGCGAACCGAGCGGTGGACCTCACCCGCACATGTCGAACAGCTCGGCGCGTACGATACGTACTCCGACCCTCGCTATCGCAACGCGATTCACGAGCGGATCTGGTTGGCCTCCACCGAAACCGGCCCCGACCACGCTGGCCATATCGAGGGCGCATTGGCAGCAGCCGAGGTCGTAGGCAGAGCCGTCTGCGGCCTACTCGGCGCTCAACAGTAACCCTCAACGACGCGACAGCGCCGCGCCGGGCCTACGTCTCCCAGTCGAACTCGCCCGAGGCCTGCGTGTCGGACCAACCGGTCTCTTCCGTCGCATCAGCCGTGGTGTTCGTCTCCCAGTCGAGGCGTACCGCTGGGTGTTCGCCCGTCTCTTCCTCTTCGATACGCGCGCTGTCTTCGGTCTTGAAGAGCGCATGATTATCGAACGGATCTGCGGGGATGAATTCTTCGAGCGGCATATCCTGCTCAAGATTCGAATTCTTGCGCTTAAGTGCGAGATGTTCCTCGATGATCGAGGCGAACAGCGTCTGATCGTCCGACATGGAGACCTCCCTGGTCGGGTTTTCGTGCGAACAACGCTGCCAAGTGTACCCCGGGCGGGTTTGGCGTGCGGGGATTGTCAACGAATTGTGACAAGAGCAGTACTCTGCCCAGATGGCTAGAGGCGCTCCGTTAAGCGAAAACGCGTTAGCTCGGATCGTCGACGAGACGACGGCTATCTGTGCCGTTCCCGCGCCTACATTTGCAGAGTCCGAGCGCGCCGCACTCGTGCAGGAACTACTCGCTGCAGCCGGCCTGGCAGCTCAGATTGACGCGGCGGGCAATGTCGTCGCGCGTGTCGGCGGCGACGGGCCGGCGCTCGCTTTGGTCGCTCACCTCGACACCGTCTTTCCGGATCTCACGACGATCCCGATCGTTCGCGATGGCGTTCGCTTGACGGGTCCAGGCATCGGCGATAACGCGCTCGGCATCGCCGCCATGGTGTACGTCGCGCGCGAGTTGGCACAGACACCGCCGTCCCACCCCGTGCTGTTTGCAGCAAGTGTTGGCGAGGAGGGACTCGGCGATCTCAGTGGCGTCACGGCGCTGCTCGACACGGAGCAAATTCGTGCGCTGATCGCTGTCGAAGGGCATGGCATCGATTGCCTCGCAGTCGGTGGTGTCGCCTCGATGCGCCTACGGGCAGAGTTCTCCGGGCCCGGCGGCCATTCGTGGAGCGACCGAGGGCGCGGCAGTGCCATTCATGCCTTGATCGAGGCCGGCGAGCGGGCACTGGCGGCCGCTCCACCCGCCGCGTTCAACATCGGCGTCATCGAAGGTGGTACGACCGTCAATGCGATCGCCCAGTCCGCCACGATGGTGATCGATATTCGACACGGCGATCCACGCATTGTCGATGCTGCACGCGTTCGTGTAGAGCGCGCTCTCGCATCTGCTTTGCCTGGTGACGTGAGCGTCGAGGTGACGCTCGTCGGCAATCGTCCGGGCGGCTCGAACCGACCAAACGACCCGTTGCTCGAAGCAGCACGAGCAGCCCGCGCTGCAGTCGGATTGGGTGTTGCCGACGAGATCTTCGCCTCGACAGACGCCAATGCGGCATTTGCACGCGACATCCCAGCCGTTGGCATCGGCATCACGCGCGGCGACTTCGCACATCGAGAGGACGAGTGGATCGCCGTGCCTCCGATCGCGCTGGGTGTCGCCAGCCTGCTCGAACTCGTGCGCCGTCTCGACTAGCGCCGGCGATTCCTTGCCCGGCTCACCGAAAACCCAGCAAATGAGTGAGAAGCACAGTAGAGTGATGTCTACTAGCACGTCTGCTGCCTCTAAGGGAGATTCTTCGTGATCGCTGTCATCGTTATTGTCGTCATCGTCATCGTTCTCGCCGTGATCGTTGCGGCCACGTACAACGGTCTCGTCCAGGCACGTAATCGCTGCGACGAGGCGTGGAGCAGCATCGATGTCGTGCTCAAGCGTCGCCACGACCTGATCCCGAACCTTGTCGAGACCGTCAAGGGCTACGCCAGCCACGAGAGCGAGGCCTTCGAGAAGGTCAGCAACGCGCGTGCCGCTGCGATGAGTGCCAAGAATGCTGGTGAGAGCGGCGTCGCAGAAGGCTTTCTGAGCCAGGCACTCGGTGGCCTGTTCGCAATCGCCGAGGCGTACCCCCAGCTTCGTGCCGTCGAGTCCTTTACGCAACTCCAAGCCGAGTTGTCGAACACCGAAGATCAGATTGCCGGAGCACGACGCCTCTACAACGGCAATGTGCAGACGTACCTGACGAAGATGCAGCAGTTCCCCGGTGCACTAGTAGCCGGTCCGTTTAACTTCGAGACGCGCGACCTCTTCGAACTCGACGTGCCGAGCGATCGTGAGCCCGTCAAGGTTGACTTCTCCGCGTAGGGCAGCCAGCGCCGCCGATCGTCGTAATTCGGGTATTCTGCTTCCTCACGGGCCCGTAGCGCAGTTGGGAGCGCGCCTGGATCGCACCCAGGAGGTCGGCGGTTCGATCCCGCCCGGGTCCACTCCTCAGCCGGCCACCTCGCGCCGGCTGAGCATGAGGAGGCACCATGGACGGACTCATCGCAGGACATGACATTGGTACCGATCTCGCCTTGCAGATCGTTGCTGCAGCCCGACGTGAGGCCGAGCGTCAGGGCCATCTCGTCTCGATAGTCGTCGCCGACCGCGCCGGCAATCCGGTCGCCAGCGCTCGCATGGACGGCAGCGCGCTTGGAGCCTATTTTATCGCCGTCGACAAGGCCTACTCGTCTGCGCTTTGGAACTGCCGTACGGGCGAGATGGCGGAAGTCAGCCTGCCTGGTAACGGTGACTGGGGCTTCGACAAGACCATTGGCGGGCGCATGATCGTCTTCGCCGGCGGCGTCTCCGTGCGCAAGGACGGCGTCCAGATCGGTGCGCTCGGCATTTCGGGCGCGCTCAGTGAGGAGGACGAGGCCGTCTGCGTAGCCGCCCTCGCCAGCCTCGGCCTCGAGGGGTAACCTCCGGGAATGGACGTCATCCTCGTCCGTCATGCGATCGCCGAAAAGCGCGACGCGAGCCGCTGGCCCGAGGACGCGCTGCGACCACTGACCGACCACGGGCGCGAGCGCTTCGCCCCGGCAGCACGCGGCATCACCGACCTTGTCGAGCGTGTCGACATCGTCCTCGCCAGCCCGTACGTGCGCGCCTGGCAAACTGCGGACATTCTCGCTGAAGAGGCAGGCTGGCCCGAACCCGATGTCTGCACCGAACTCGCAGCCCACGCCCCTGTCACTGATGCGCTGGTCGTGCTGACCCGCTTGCCAAGCGACATCACCGTCGCCTGCATCGGCCACGAGCCAAACATGACCATCCTCGCCCAAGCGCTCGTGCGCCCGAAGGATGCCCACGACCTCGGCTGGTTCAAAAAGGGTGGTGCCGCCCATGTGCGCTTCAGCAAAGGCGTCGTCGTCGGCGGTGGACGCTTGCTCTGGGCGTGTACGCCGAAAGAGCTCCGGCAACTCGACGCGTGATCAACTTTGCTTTGGGGCCAGGCCCCTCCGCAAAGTTCAACCCCATTCCACCAGCCGCCTGACGAACGATCAACTTTGCTTTGGGGTCTGACCCCAAAGCAAAGTTGCACTGATTGATGGCAGGATCGTCAACATAGGCGACAGTCACGACACAGTGGTTTGGCATCACGTGACATCACACGCGAGATCCGCGCATTACCGCTACGGGGGCACCACTCCCGTACAGCGCTCGTCTGGGATCGTCAGAGCATGCCACGCAGCCCGAGAAGCCAACCACTCAACACTCCACTCCACGTCATCGCTCGCGGTTACTTTGGGCAGCCTGTCTATGACAGCGCGGAGTCGAAACAGCGACTACTCGTACTTCTAACCGAGGTCGTTGCCGAACACCATTGGTGCGTCCTCAACTGGACCATCATGACCAATCACGCGCACCTCGTGCTCAGCCTGACGGATACCAACCTTTCCGCCGGTATGGAGTGGCTGATTGGCGATCACGCGAAATGGTGGAATGCTCGGTATCAATCCCGCGGCCATGTCTACATGGGGCGCTACCGAAGTATCGTGGTCAATGACGCCGACCACACTCGCTCTCTCATGCGTTACGTCGATCTCAATGCCGCGCGTGCGGGGCTTTGTAAACATCCAACCGATTGGCAGTGGAGCGGTTATGCGGCCAATGCGGGGCTTCGGGCGCCTGAACCATTTCATAATCCTGAAGAAGGGCGCCGTTTTGTGACCGCCGAGCGAGACGAAAATGAGTCGCACGCACGGTACCGACGATACGTCTGCGCGAAGCTCCCAGCCTGGGCACGCCAAGGCCACGAACTGGAGGAGCGCCCACCGCTTGTCGACGTCCTGATCCCTGGCCGCCAAGAGACCGGGACCGAGGCGTTCGAACTCTGGCGCTATACGACCGGCGATGTCGCTGCCATCTACGGTGTCACAACGCAAACGGTCCGTGATTGGCTCAACGCCGGCCTTCCCCCGCGACCGTTCCCGCTTTCCCCGCAGCCTGATTGACGATCAACTTTGCTTTGGGGCCTGGCCCCAAAGCAAAGTTGATCGCGAGCGGACTAGAAGACATCCCACGTGATCTGCTTCGTCTCACTCATCGCATCCAGAATGTGCGTCGACAACTCGCGACCAGCACCCGACTTCTTGGCACCACCAAACGGAGCCATCTGGTCCCAGTAGTTGGTTGTTTCGTTGATGTGGACGGTGCCGTGGCAGAGCTCTTCCGCGTAGCGCCAGGCCATGCGGAGGTCTTCGGTGAAGACCGCGGCGGTGAGGCCGAACTCTGTCTCGTTGGCGATCCGGATTGCCTCGTCATCGGTGTCGAACATGATGATCGGGGCGACGGGGCCGAACGTCTCTTCTTGAGCGATGCGCATGTTGCTCGTGACACCGATCAGCACTGTCGGCTCGTGCAAACGACCCTCTGAGCCGCCGCCAAAGACGACCGTGGCACCCTTGGCGACCGCGTCGGCGATGTGCTCCTGCGTGCGCACAAGGTTCGTATCGGTCGCGACTGGGCCCATGTCTGTCGCCTGATCGAGTGGATCGCCGAGCTTGAGCGCCTTCGTGCGCTCGACCAGCAACTCGACGAAGCGATCCTGCACGTCGCGATGGACGAGGATGCGCTCGGCGGCCGTGCAGCACTGGCCCGCCAAGTAGAAGCAGCCTGTAATCGCGGCGTCGGCGGCGTGCTCTAGATCCGCATCGGCACGCACGATCTGCGGACCATTACCACCCAACTCGAGCACACGGTTCTTGAGGCCCGCATCGCGCGCAACCTTCTCGCCCGTCGTCACCGACCCGGTAAAGACAACCGTGCCGACCGAGTCGTGGCGCACGAGCTCGCCACCAATGTCGCCGCGCCCGTGGACGAGGTTGATCGTGCCGGCCGGGAAGCCCGCCTCGTGCAACACCTCGACGAACAAGTTGGCGCAGATTGGTGCGATCTCCGACGGCTTCCAGACCAGCGTGCAACCGAGCGCCAAGCCATAGACGATTGGGATGCCAGCAATATCGACGGGGAAGTTCCACGGACTGACCGCGGCCACGACACCAATTGGCTCTTGCACGATCATGATCCGCTTCGAGCCGTTGCGCTCCTGCGTGGAGGGCAAGACCTGACCGCGGTAGCGAATCACGTCTTCGGGGGCGCGACGGAAGTGATCGACGGTGAACTCTTCCATCTCCTCGATCGCCTCACGAATCGTCTTGCCGGTCTCGCGCGTGATCATCTCGGCGATCTCTGGATTGCGACGTTCGCAGACCTCAAAGGCATGCCGACAAATGTCGACGCGCGTCATCAGTGGTGTTCGACGCCATGCCGGGAAAGCATCGGCAGCAGCCTTGACGGCAGCCTCCAACTGCGCACTCGAAGCCGCATTGACCGAGCCGACGAGGCTGTCGTCCCACGGGCTATGAACCTCGATCAGTTCGCCCTCGCCCGCGTGCCACTCGCCCGCGATAAATGCCCCTGGATGCACTGCCGTCATGACTCCCCCTCGATCCTCAACAATCGTATGACGGCAGCGTAGCCAATCGGTGGTGTCCAAATCTAGCCGCACACATCGAAGCGCTCCACAAACAAAAAATGGGCCCCCGAGGCCGGCCGAAGCCGACCCCGAGGGCCCGAGTAGAACAAGGAACTAGTCGCCCGAAGAAGCCGACGGTCCCATCAGTTCATAAGCGTGCGCAGAAGGCTGCTCGTCCGAAGGATCCTTGAACGAGAACTTCTTTCCAGCTTGATTCTGGGCAATAACAAAGCCCACGACGGCAATCACCATGGTGGCGACGAAGACGAAGATCGCGAGCCAGAAGTAGCCCGTGATGTATCCAGTCGGATCCGACTCTGCCTTCGTCCAATCGACGAGATAGCCGGTGTACTTCATGTAGATCACACCGAAGATCGTGCCGATCACGTTGACGATCACGCAGACCCATGCAGCTGCGATCCAAAAACCACCCAGCTTGATTGGGCGGGGCCAGTTCGGCCGGTCGCGTCGCAGGAGCAAGAAGCCACTGAGGGCCAGGATGTGCGCAAGCACGTAGCCAATGTTGCCGGCGAGCAGTGTGAACAGCAGCGTCGGCATCATGAACAACAGGCACAGGTTGAGCAGCATGTCGAAGGCCATCGCGCGCCCAGGAACATTCTGCTTGTTGAGCTTGCCGAGCCACCTGATCGTAAGGCCTTCTTTCGCCATGCCGTACAAGGCGCGAGATCCGTCCATCGTCGCCGTGTTCATCGAGAGCAGGAGACCTGCACAGAGGAACACGGTAAAGACAGCGCCGAGGAACGTACCAACGGTTGCGTCGAGCGCTGTCGTGAGGAACGCGATGTACGTAAAGTCGGCTGCGATTGCCTCCATGCCGATCGCGGCAACGACCGTGAGCGGCAGGAGCAGACAGAGAACTAGTCCCATGACGGCGGTCGATGCGACAGCCTTCTGGGTATCACTCTTGGTGTCGTGGTACTCAGGGGAAAACGTTGCGGGGGCCTCGGGGGAATACGAGGACCATGCGATCACCCAGAACCAGACAATGCCGAGGATGATGGCCTGGCCCATACCTGGCGTACCACCGTAGAACTCGACGTTCGCGTTGATCGTGTCGGTGTTCCAGACGAAATCAATGTTGCTGAGCTGTCCCTTGAAGATCGGGATGAACGCCAAGGCGGCAACGGGAAGCACCATCATGATGCCGGTTGCGTACGAGAACCAGACGGCGGGGCGCATGCCGAAGTAGTTGAACAAAAAGCACGCCAGGATGCAGGCAGCACCGATCAAGCGTGGATAGGTGACGTCCATGAACAAGAGCGGCGTCGACCATAGGAGCGCGTCCGGGTTGAAGCGCGAAAGCAGCAGCGTGCCGATGATACCGCCGTAGATGGCGAGAACGGACGACCATGCGAACCAGTAGCCGAAGGTCGCAATCGGGCCGGCGAGCGAGAAGTGTTGGCGCCAACCTTCCTTGGCGAACATCGACAGGCCACCCGACTTGTCGGGAAACATTGCCGCAGGCTCAGAGTAGATGTACGCCGAAAGTCCACCAACGAGTGCGGACAAGAACCAGATGGTCGACGCCCAGACTGGTCCGAGTGTAAGTGTGGACCCAGCGATGCCCGCCAGAATGAAGCCTGGCCCTGCGAGTCCAATAACGAATCCGTCGTACCACTGCATGGTCTTAATCAGACCAACTTGATCGAGCGATACCTCAGCTCCTGGCATGTCTCCTCCTTCGATGATGTCCGGCTCTCCATCCGGAACTAGTAAAAGCGTAGCGCGTCCACTTGCCGTTGCCTAGAGATGCGTTCACACTGTCCGTATGGTTCCTCCTCCGATCGTCATCAAATGCGCGTGCGGCATAGAAACACGTGGCACTGCAGGAGCGTTGATCCATTGCCAGGGCTGCGGGCTGAAGTACGACACAGCCTCGGAGGCGCGGATATTGGAGACGGTGGCGGCAAAGACCCAACGCCAATTTCGCTACCTGTCGCGCTCTGGTGTCGGACTCGTGGGGTTGTGCGGCCTCGGTGGTCTCTATCTCTATAAGACACCCGGTTTGCTTGTGGGCGCTGCGATTGGGGCGGCATTCTGGTACGTGCTGTTGATGCCGTTTATGAAGAAGCGCATGATTGCGAAGGCAACGTCGCTTTACACTCCGACGATTTCGCCGCATCGCAAATGACCACAGCGGTGCGCGGCCGCGCGCCGGATGCGGTGGTGGCGCCGGAGCCGAGCAAACGCAAGCCGGTGATGCTGGTCTCACTCGACATTGGTTTCGATGCGGCGGCGATCACGATGGCGATTGCGTCGGCTGGTGATGCTGGCGCAGACCTGTTGGTCTGTCTCGGGGTGACGCTGCCCGTCGCGAATGCGAATGCTGCGGCACGGCGAACGATGGGCAATCCGGTGGTGCGTGAGCAGATTGCCGAGATCCTTGAAGAGGCAAGTGTGGCAGGCGTGAAGGCTCATCACCTCGTCTACAACACGCCACGCCCACTCTCGGCAACGATCGGTGTCGCCAAGTCGCGTGAGGTTGGTCTGCTCGTCTTTGGCCCCGATCGCAAGCGCTACGGTCGGCTGCGCTTTCGCTTGCACGCACGTACGTTGCGTCGCAAGTCCGGTTGTCTCGTCTGGCCGCTCGAGTAGACGACCTAGTAGCGCTGCGGCACACCCTGCAGGGCGCGCCGAACGGCGTTATCGAACGACATGCGCTCCTTGGGCACGAGGCGGAGAATGTCGTCGTTAAGGCAGATCGTCTCGTTGCGCAACCCCTCGACGAGAGGCCGCGCAATATTCGTGTCGACAGCAGTTACGAGTCCGCACCAGCGCGACGAAAGCGTCGGTGACAGAACGGGTACGGGCACGATGAACGGTTTGCGACGCCCCGCGAGCACTGCGACCCGCTCCATCATCTCCCGGAACGTGAGGATGTCGGGGCCGCCAACGTCGAGGGTGCGACCGTACGCCCCCGGCAGTGCGCAGACGCCGACGAGGTAGTCGCGCAGATCGGCGTAGGCAATCGGTTGCGAACGCGTCGTCACCCAACTCGGTGTGACCATCGCTGGAAGCCGGTGGACGAGGTCACGCATCATTTGGAACGAGGCGCTCTCTTGGCCTACGACCATGGCGGCGCGCAGCGTGGTGACAGGTACGACCCCCTCTGCGAGGATCTGACCGGTTTCGTGTCGACTCTGCAGATGATGAGAAAGCTCCGGGTCGTCATCACCGAGTCCACTCAAATAGATGATCTGTTTCACTCCGGCCTGCGCGGCGGCAGCTGCCGCATTGCGCGCTGCCACGCGATCGAGTTCGGCAAAATCGCCTCCGGCACTCATCGAATGCACCAGCCAGTAGACGACGTCGAGACCGACGAAGGCGCGATCGAGCGATTCGCGATCGAGCGCATCCCCGTGCGTCACCTCGATGTCGGCGACCTGTTCGAGATCGGGATTGGGGCGACGAACGATGGCGCGCACCCGTGCTCCTTGGTCGCGCAACTCCGGCACGAGGCGACGTCCAACGTAGCCTGAGGCTCCGACGACGCCGACCTGAAGGCCGTTCAGGCGGCCCTTCGTGTCGAGGGGCGGAGGGGCAACGGGAATCGGATCGATCACGCTGGCGATGTCTTGAAGACTGCGCTTTGTCACCCAGCCGTGCACGAGGTGCTGGGTCATCGTGTACGGAGCTGCAAGAAGAAACGTTTTCGCGTGGAGGTGCTCGAAGCGCGGACGGTAGCCGTCGACGATCACGCCGAGGTGGACGCCGGCGCCTTCGACACGAGCAACGATCCGGAGGTGGCCCGCAGCTGCCGAGCAGGCAGAGCCCCCAATGATTGGGAAGGCAACCTCGATTCCACCCTCCACTTCGATGACGTTGGCGGCGTCGAACGCGAGGATCGTAATGCCGGCCTTGGCGACCACGAGGCGGATCGGACCGAGCGCCTCGCCCTCGGCGCGGACGACGCCACCCAGCGACCGCTGCAAGCTCGTCCAGTACGCATCGGCGATGCTCTCTGCAGATGTTGCAGTAGGCGGAAGCACGGGGTTCGCTGGCGAGAGCCAGTATTCGCTGTGCTGATTTGCGACGCTGGTCCAGTATTCCATCGCTGACTTCTTCGCAGCGCCTACGCCATCAGACCGGTGATGATCAGCCACTACCGTCGGCGACGCGCTCGAGGTGGTGCTCGCGTGCCACACGCGCCAGGTCGACCATGCGCTTGGCCCGCTCGGGATCGACGCGATTCTGCGTCTTACCGTCAATCTTCAACGAGGTACCGACGATGATGCCGTCGGCGGTTTCGAGGATGCGCTCGGCCGTGTCATGACGTACGCCAGTGTTGGCGAGCACAGGCATATCGGGGCAGGCTGCCTTGGCCTCTTCGAGGTCGGCGAACCGAAACGCAGACCCTTGGCGCGGACCCGAGATCAGGGCGGCCTCGCAGCCGAAGAACTGAGCACCTTGAGCGCGGTCGGCGACGGTGCGAGAGCCAAGTGGCGATGCAAACTCGGGTGTCAGGTTCGTAAAGACCGCGATGTCGTCGGCGCCGATCGAGTGGCGGTACGAGAAGGCGGCGCCCGGGTCGGGTCGCAACTGCCCCATGTCGCTCTCGTACACGCCGATAAATACCTCGCGGACGAAACGGGCACCGACCGACCGACCAACGGCCAGCGTTGCGAATGGGTCCCACAGCATGTCGACGCCGATCGGGAGCGACAATTCGGGCGCAATCTCGCCGATGACGGCTGCCATCGCGGTCGACTGTTCCATCGTCACTTCAACGCGATACGGCAGGTCGCCTTCGTTGCAAAAGATGATCGCGTCGACCCCTGCCTCTTGGCAAACCTGTGCGTCGTGCTTGGCCGCCTCGGCGATCGGACGCATGCCCGCGGCGCGGTCGAAGGCCGGCGAACCGGGCAGCGCGAGCAGGTGGACAACACCGATCAGCGGCTTCGAAATACCGAAGACGCGCTGCATGGCTTGGTCTGCGAGGGTGCCTTCCATAGGTGGAACCGTATTGGGGCTGCGCGAACACTGCAACCCGTGCCACACTCCATGGCGATGACTGAGACCGTCAATCTCCCTGCTGGAGCCGGATCTATCGATCTTGGCGATTTTGCGTTTGAGGCCGGTCTGGTGCGGCTGGCAACGGTTGCTGCGGAGGGATCGCCACTCGATTTCTCTTCGCCCGTCGTCTTGGCGGCAGTCGCCACTGCTCTTACCGATGATCCCTTTGCGCCGTTTTCGACGGACGCGTTGCGTGCGCTCGCACCTGCTGCGCTCGAAGCGTTCGACGCCGCCTTGCCGACGCACGACGAGTTGCAGCGACTCGCTCCCCTCTGGCGACCACGACTCTTGTCGCTCGCTGGTCGGCAGGCCGAACTGACGGGCGAGCAGACGGTTGTGCTGCGTTTCGAGGAGCGACTGCGCGAGATCAAGCTTGGCATGGCGCGTGCCGAGGCAGAGGGCGATGAGGATCGGCGCGAGGCGTTGCACGCGAAGTACATCGAGGTCGGCACGTCGTATGCCGGTCGGCTGGCGGCGCGTGAGCGCTGAGCTTGTCAGCCGCATCGCCGAACGGGCGGGTGCACTCGGACTCGGGCCCGCAACTCCAGTGGTCGCAATGCTCTCGGGTGGTGCCGACTCGACGCTGCTTGTCGTGACGCTTGCCGAACTCGGCTGTGCGGTGCGCGTTGTACACGTTGAGCATGGGCTTCGTGGCGAGGAGTCGGATGCAGATGCGGCGGCCTGCCGCGCTCTGACGAGCGAACTCGATGTTCCCTTGACCATCGTGGCTGGACAGGTGGACGCGGGCGGCAACCTCGAGTCGCGACTCCGCGACGTGCGTCGTGCGGCAGCGCTCAAGGCCGCGGACGGCGACCTCATCGCGACGGGCCACACCCTCAGCGATCGCGCCGAGACAGTGCTTTATCGGCTCGCCTCATCGGGTACCGCTCGCGGACTAACCGCGCTGCCACCACGCGATGGACAGTGGGTGCGTCCACTGATCGACTGTTCTCGCGACGACGTGCGCGATGAGCTACGCCGCCGCGGCGTTGCGTGGCGGGACGATCCGACGAACCTCGAGGCCGGCCCGGCCCGCAACCGCATTCGCCTCGACGTGCTGCCTGCCCTCGCGCTTGCTCATCCGGGTGCCGAGCGCAATCTCGCCCGCGCCGCCGGGCTAGCCGACGATGAGCGAATGGTGCTCGACGCCCTTGCCGACGACCTGATCGGCAATGATGGCTCTGTGTCCCTCCAGGCCCTAACCCTCGCTCCGCCAGCGCTGCAGCGGATTGCCTTGCGCCGCGCAGCCGCTCGTGTCGGCGTGACACTCGGGCACGACGATGTCGAGGCGTTGCGTACCGATCCACGGCGGCGCACGTTGCCAGGTGCAGCTC
>JAEMTW010000057.1 GCA_016462095.1 Thermoleophilia bacterium | reverse complement strand
GTTCGCATCGCCGTAGGGCATCAGGCCCGACAGCGAGCCGCGACCTGCCATTCGGAAACGGCCCGAGTTGTAGATGATGATCAGGTCGGCACCACCGGCCTCGGCGCACTTGGCCGAAAGGCCCGTACCCGCGCCCGCACCAATAATCGCCTGGCCGGTCGCGCGCGTGGCACGAAGTCGAGTGAGGGCCTGCTCGCGATTCATGCCGTCGCCTTCTGAACCTCGGCGTGGAGCCAGTCGGCCATCGCGGCCGAGAACGCGGGATCGTTGATGTCCAACTCGAGCTCGATCAACTCGACGTTGTCACCGAGGTGCGCGCGAACGGCACCAAACAGCGCCTGATCGGCCTCCGGATCGTGGAACGGACCGCCCTCGGTGGCAATCATCGAGATACCCCGCAGCGGGATGAAGAGTGCGGTCGGGCCGGTCGCCGCGCTCAACTTCTCGGCCACCTCCTGCCCAAGCGCGGCACACTCGGCCGGCGTCGTGCGCATCAGCGTGATCTGATCGTTGTGGACGTAGAGGTTGCGATCGTCGAATTGCTTTGGCACCGTCTCACGCGGCCCGAAGTTGACCATGTCCAATGCACCCAGGGAGACGGCCTGTGGAATCCCGGCACGTCCCGCCGCCGTCAAGCGGTTGGGGCCGGCGCTCAACTCGCCGCCAACGAGCTCGTCGCACAGCTCGGTCGGTGTCGTATCGAGCAGACCCCGAATAAAGCCCGCATCGATCAGCGACTCCATCGAGCGTCCACCCGTGCCCGTCATATGGAAGGTGAGCACTTCGTAACCAACACCCTCCAGCTGGTCGCGAGCCTGAGTGACACACGGCGTGGTGACACCAAACATCGAGGCCGCCAGCAGCGGTCGCTCTTCGACAATGGGGAGTGGAGCGGCCGTGACCATGCCGGCCATCGCGGCCGCTGCGTTGGCAAAGATGCGACGTGAAATCGAATTGAGCCCAGCGACATCGACCACGCTGGCCGCGAGCATCAGGTCGCTCTCGCCAATCAGCGAGCGCGTGTCCGAGGCGGCCATCGTCGAGACGATCAGTTTTGGCACTCCGATTGGCAAGGCGCGAGCCGCAGCCGAGGCAATCGACGTGCCGCCCGAGCCACCCAACGCGAGCAGTCCCTGGAGCCTGCCGTCTGCGTGCAACTGCCGCGCGATCACCTCAGCGCCGCGCGCCATCGTCGTCACGGCCTGGCCTCGATCGCCTGCTGCAGTCAGCGCGGCGAGGTCGGCGCCAACGGCCGAGGCGACCTCGGCCGCCGAAACATCCGGCTCAAAAAACGGCCCACCCGCGGTGCCACAGTCGACGACGAGCGTCGCCACACCCGCCTCGTGCAGGCGGTCGCGCACGAACGCATACTCGACTCCCTTGCTGTCGAGCGTACCGATCAGAACGACAGTCGGAGGCATCGTGCGAACAGCCTACTGGTGCCCGGTGGGCGTGACCCCAAGGAAGCGCTGCTGCAGCTCGGGACTATTCGAGATCTCGGTGGAGGTGGTCTCCGTAAAGACGGTGCCCGCGACCATCACCACGAGTCGTTCGGCGACGCTGGTCGCAACACCGAGGTTCTGCTCGATCAGCAGCACACCAACTCCCTCGTTGACGAAGCCCTTGAGCGTCTCCACCAACTCTTCGACGATGCGCGGCGCCAGCCCCTCGGACGGCTCATCCATCACGAGTAGACGCGGCTGCAAGAGCATCGCCCGACCGATTGCGAGCATCTGCTGCTCGCCACCCGACAACTGCGTGGCAGAGACCTTTTTGCGTTCGGCGAGGCGCGGAAAGAGGTCGTAGACCGCGGCCGTGTTCCAGCGCCCAACTCGCGGCGTCTTGATCATACGCAGATGCTCGTCGACCGACAGAGACTGAAACAACTTACGCCCCTGCGGGACGTAGCCAACCCCAGCACGGGCGATCACATACGGCGGCTTGCCGTTGATCGGCTCACCATCAAGCAGGATCGTCCCAGCAGCAGTCGGCGGATCGAGATTCATGATGGCGCGGCACAACGACGTCTTACCCATGCCGTTACGCCCGATCACACAGACAGGCTCGTCGTGCACGTCGAACGAGACGTCCTGCACAACATGCGCTGCTCCATAGTGCGCGTTGACGTTCTGGAGGGAAAGGATCGGCACGTTACTCATGGTTGCGATGCCCCTTGCCAAGGTAGAGATCGTGCACCAGTTGATTGCCGCGAATCTCGCTCGGCGTCCCCTCAACGACGATCCGCCCGTCGTGCATCATCGTGACGTGCTCCGCGACCGTCAGTGCAACATCCATGTCGTGCTCAATCAGAATCATCGTGATCGAGCGGTCAAAGCCCAGCAGCATCTCCGTTAACTTGACGCGCTCTGCGCGAGCCAGACCCGCCGCGGGCTCATCGAGCATGATCAGTTTTGGATCGCCCGCGAGCGCCATCCCAATCTCGAGCTGACGCTGCTCACCATGCGAGAGCGCGCCAACCAGCTCGTCGAGCACGCCACCAAGCCCGACACGATCGCCGAGCTCGCGCGCCTGGGCGTGATAGGCCCGGTCCTTGGCATTACGGATGGGACGCAGATGTCCGCCCTCCGCACCGATAATTGAAACGTAGAGATTGTCGGCTACCGACAGCCCGCCAAAGAGGCGGCTGATCTGGAACGTGCGCGTCACACCGAGCGGGACGCGGGCACGAGCCGGCTTGTTCGTAACATCAACACCGAACAGTTCGACCGACCCTTCGGTCGGCGGAAACTCCCCTGCGATGACATTAAAAAGTGTGGTTTTGCCGGCCCCATTCGGACCCAGCACGGCGCGCCGCTCGCCTGCGCGAACGTCGAGATCCACGCCGCGTACGGCATGGACACCGCCAAAGCGTCGGCCGACCCCCCGCAAGCGGAGGATCGGCACGACGCTCTCGGCAGCGGATGTCTCAGTTTGGGACATCGCGACCGTCATTCCTAGTTACTTCTTGATCGAAGCAGCCCACGGGGGTGGGTTGCCGGCGACACACTCTGGATTGTCGCGATCAGGGTTCGGCGTATCAGTGCTGAACGCACCACCGAAGGACTGATCCACGTCAGCCACGGTGAACAGTGTGGTTGTGCCCGTATCGGACACCTGCACCACGTAGTTGGGGCCAACCGCATTGCGGTTACCGTCAACCGTCACCGGACCCACACCCGTGCTGATCTCAACGCCAGCAAGGGCAGTCTGGTACGCAGCAGCATCATCGATGTTGCCGGCCACAGCCTCGAGGCCAAGAATTGCAGCCTCGGTGTTGTTGTAGTACCCGGCCAGGAAAATATTGGCAGCATTGCCAGCCTGATCGGGGAAGGCCGCCGTGATGGCGTCCACGTACGCCGTCCAGTTTGCATCAGTTGCATCGGACGGCAGAGCAGACCCAGCGACAACACCCTCCACCTTGGAGCCAAGCTCCTTGATGATTGCTGGGTTCGAGATGAAGGCACCACCCATGACCTTGCCTTGAAGCGAGTCATCGCCGTTCACCTCGGTGTACTGATTGACAAACTGAACCGTGCCTGTACCACCGACGTCGAGGAAGAATCCGTCGACGTTGTCAGGAAGCTTGGCGATATAGGACGAGTAGTCCGTCTCTCCGAGCGCGGGCCAGATGCGCTCGTCAATCTTGCCGCCCAGCGAGCAGAACTCGCTGACGAAGCCGGCAGTTTGCGTGTACGGGAACGAGTAGTCGTCACCGATCGTGACGGCTGTGCGCCAACCGAGCACGTTGTACGCGTAGGCACCGAGACCCGCAGTCCACTGAGCACCGTCAGTGAAGAAGCGGAAAAAGTTCGGAGCCTGAACCTTCAGCGTCGTGTCCTGGGCACCAGAGATGCCATTCAGGAACGTCACGTCGGGCTGCGTCTTCGCGTAGTTCGCGACGGCAATACCCTCATCGCCCGAAAGTGGGCCAATCAGGATGTTGACGCCCTCTTGCTCGACGAGGCGCTTAGCCTCCGACAGTGCCTTATCGGCCTTATCGTCCGAGCAACAGTAGTTCGTGTTGAGCTCGATCGGGATTTCCGTACCTGGCACCATGGCACCAGTCACGCCAGCCTTCGGGTCGGCCGGATCAACCGGCGTTGCGCCCGCAAACTGCACGAGGGCTGTGTAATAGCCAGCCAGCGTTGCATCCCAGAACGGACCGAACGGACCCTCGCAGTTCGAGAGGAAGCCCATCACGATCTTCTTCTCGCCGACGGCGGCAGCCGTCTCAGCGGCAACCGTCTCGGCGGCAGCCGTCTCAGCGGCAGCCGTCTCAGCGGCAGTCGTCTCAGCATCGCTGCCACCGCACGCGGCGGCAACGATCCCGATAGTGATGATGAGGAGAGTGGCACTTAGCCAACCCCATCGTTTGTCTCGTACTTTCACTTACCCCTCCTTAGTTTGGATCAAACACGTACGGTGGAGCTCGTCATTCGAGCTCCCGAGCGTTGTGTGAGCGACTGCGAGAACGTGCAAGTCAGTCATGGCGATGATGGTCATTTGTCAGGCACGTCCTCCTCTCAGTCCTCAGTCCCCCGCGACAGTTGGTGTCGCGGTTCCGTCTCCATCACTCGTGGCTCCACCCGTCACACCAGTGCGGCGCCAACGCGATGAGAGCGATTCGTAGATGCCCATCACGCCGCCGGGCGACAGCAGCACGATCAGCAAGAAGATGATGCCGAGCGCGGTTGCGACGCGCTCGCCGACAACGTCGATAGACCGCAACCGGTTGTCGAGGACGACGTAGATCAACGCGCCGACCCAGGCCCCCTCGATCCGGTAGAGGCCGCCAATGATGGCGATCATCAGCAAAAAGATGACTGGGCCGATGTCGATCGTTCCTGGCGAGATCTGCGTGTTCCACCAGACGTTGAGAACACCGGCGAGCGCTGCGATGAACGCGCCAATACCGAACGCGACGGTGCGCATCAAGGTGACGTTGTAGCCAAGCGCTCTCATGCGCGGGGTGTTGTCGCGAATCCCTTGAAACGCGAGGCCAAATGGCGTGCGCGCGAAATAGCGGACGCCGAGATAGACGAGGACGCAGATCGCGAGGCAGAGCCAGTAGATGCGCTCCGGGTCGAGCTGGGCCGAGCCGAGCAGCGATGGTTGGATAATCTGGTTGATGCCGCCGAAGCCTGAGAGGTCCGTCGCCTTCTCAAACAAGAGCCGGATAATGACGCCAAAGGCCAACGTGATCATCAAGAAGTAGATGCCTTCGCTGCGGCTGGCAATCACGCCGATCAGGAGCCCGACGAGGACCGTTACGACGAGCGCGAGCAGCGACGCAACCCAGATGTCCATCGCGAAGACCTTCGCCCCGCCGTCCGCCTTGGCAAGGTTGCCGACGGTAAAGCCCGCGACGCCGTAGAGGCCCAATTGGGCGAGCGAGACCCAACCGCCGAGGCTCGCGAGAAAGATCAGGCTCGCGGCCGCCAAACCGAGGATCAACGAGCGGGTCAGGATCTGTGACGTCGTGTAACTGCTACAGACGAAGGGCAGCAGGGCCGCTACCAAGACGACTCCAAACCCAACGGGCCACTGCAGGCGCGCGGGGATCATGCCGGCCTTCCGAACAGACCGTAGGGGCGAATGGCGAGGACGAAAACGAGCAAGAAGAACGTCAGGAGCACGCCGTAGTTCGTCACTGAATCAGGCAGATACACGTCGCTGTAGGAGTCGATCAATCCAAGCAGCACGGCGCCAACCGCCGCCCCCGGCAGCGAACCCATACCACCGACGATCACGATCACCAGCGAGATCAGCAAGAACTTGCCGTCGTCAGACTTGTTGACGGAGTTGACCGCGCCACCCAAGACGCCCGCCAGCCCCGCCAGCATGGCTCCGAGGAAAAAGGCGCCGGCGAAGACCTTCTGGATGTTGACGCCGAGCGCCGTCACCATCTGACGGTCGTCGACGCCTGCGCGAACGATCATGCCGAAACGCGTGCGCGAGATGATCAGCACCAAGATGACACCAACGACGATCGCCACGAGCAGCATGACGAGCCGCATCGTTCCGTACATGCCAACGATCGGCAGCTCGATGCTCTTTCGAACAGGCACCGAGATCTCCTTCGCAATTCCTCCAAAACGCGCCACAGCCTGATCCGCGATGATGATTGAGAGCGCGATTGTGATCAGTGCCTGGCGCAATTCTTGACCCTGATTCCAACGCAAGAAAATCTGTTGGATCAAGACGCCAAGCAGGGCGACCGAGAACATCGACACGATCAGGGGTATCAGAAAACTACTCAGCGTCGCCTGGGGCAGATCGAAACTCGTCGGATCGGGATTCAACATCCGCTCTTGGATGAGGTAGGCGATGATGCCGCCGAGCATGTAGAACGAGCCGTGCGCCATGTTGACCACGCGCATCAAGCCGAAGATCAGCGTGAAGCCGCTGGCGACGATGAAGTAGAGGCCGGCGAGCGAAAGACCGTTGAGGGTGATCTGAGCGAAGAGGGTTACGTCGGAGGCGGCCTGCAGGCCGATGCCGAGCACGGCGAGTGCCAGCACAACGAGGAGAAACACGGTGCCTCGAGACAGGCGGACGCGTGGCCCAGCCTGCGGAACGATCTCGGCCGTTGCTCCAACTTCACTCGTCGCCATGCTCCCCTCCCCCCCTGCTCCTCAAGCGCCTCTCCAAGCGCTGCGTACGACGCCACAATAGGTCTGACCTATTCGCATGTCAATGGCAGATTCAAACTTTTTGACGACTTGTGGTCAGACCATTGCCATTGAGGCCCAAATGCGCTAGACCATCCGGGTCTAATTGTTTGGAAGGAGCTGAAATCGCATGAGTCTTGTCACTGCCGTCTCCCCAAAAATGGGTGAGCTCGTCTCGCTCGATGCAACCTGGGAGCAGATCGCTAGCGGGTGCACATTTACGGAGGGACCACTCTGGGTCGCTGCCGAAAATACCCTGTATTTCAGCGACATGCCCGCTGATAGCAGGCGCAAGTGGACGCGCGCGGGTGGTGTCGAAGTTGTCGCGAATCCGTCCAACAAGGTCAATGGCACGACGCTCTGCATGAACGGCAACCAGCTCTTGTGCGAGCACGTCACGTCCTCCGTGGCGATTCTCCGCGACGGCGTGCGCGAGGTCGTCGTCTCGCATTACGGCGACAAGGAACTCAACAGTCCGAACGACATTGTCGTGACGAGCGACGGCGCGATCTGGTTTACCGACCCGCCGTACGGCCGCTGGCCCGGATTTGGCGAGGAGCGCGAGCAGGAGCTCGACTTCTGCGGCGTCTACCGCTACACCAAAGCTGGTGGCCTGCAGCTCGTCGTTGACGACTTCAACAAGCCCAACGGCCTCTGCTTCTCGCCCGACGAGAAGACGCTCTGGATCAACGATACGGAGGACCTCAACATCCGCCGCTTCGATGTTGCCAGCGACGCTTCGCTGTCGGGTGGCGAGGTCATCTACCAGTGGCCGGGCGAGCCCGTCTACTCCGATGGTGTCCCCGACGGCCTCAAGCTCGACGAGGCCGGCAACCTCTGGTGCACTGGGCCAGGTGGCGTCTGGGTGATCACCCCTGAAGGCGAGCATCTCGGCACGATCAACTCACAAGAAGTCGTCGGCAACCTCTGTTGGGGCGACGACTGGCACACCCTGTTTCTGTGCACTTCAACCACCGTCCATGCCCTCAAAACCACGGTCGCCGGCCATCGCTCGGCCGCGTTCCGTTAGGAGTTCGACATGTCCAACATCTCTAAACTCAACCCTAAGACGACCGCGCTGCTGATCCTCGATCTGCAGAACGACGTGATCATGGAAGGTGGCGCGTTCGCCGAGTCGGGAGCACCCGCACACGCCACGTCGCAAAACGTCGTCGAGAACGTTAAGCGCCTCGCCGCCGCTGTTCGCTCGGCGGGTGGCCGGGTCATCATCGTCAACCACTTCGGTTCGACCGGAGCGAGCGACGACAGCGACTCGAAGCAAAACGCACCCCTCTTTCGTGGGGTTCGCGAGGCCAACGCGCTCGTGCCAGGTACGTGGGGTGCCGAGCAGGTGGCGGGCCTTGAGGCTCAGCCGGGCGACATTGTCGTGCAGAAGCAGCGGCATGGCGCGTTCTCGGGCACACCGCTAGAGATCAAGCTGCGCGGTCTCGGTGCCGAGAACGTGATCGTGACGGGTGCCTGGACGAACATGTCGGTCGAGATGACGACACGCCAAGGCGCCGACCTTGGGTTCTCAATGGTCCTCGTGACCGACGGGACCTCGACCGTCAGCGAGGAGTGGCAGAACGCTGCTGTCAACTACGCGGTGCAGAACCTCGCCGAAACGGGTACGACCGACGAGGTTATTGCGGCGATCGGCTGATTGGCTGTGGCAGTGCAACACGGGCGAGAGGAGGTGCGGGTCCCTGGACTCGCACCTCCTCTCAGCCATTACACCGATGCCGTCTGGGCTGGCGACCTGCTGTTTGTCTCTGGCGTGCCGGCGCTCGATAGCGCTGGCCTGCTGGTGGGGCCAGGCGACGTCGTCGCGCAGTTTGGTCAGATTCTCGAAAACCTTCAAGCAGTCTTGGCGGCGGTAGGGCTCACGCCTGCTGACGTCATCAAGGTCAATCTCTATCTCACCAACGTTGCGGATCGACCACTGATCAACCCTCAACGGATCGCATTCTTTGGCGAGGCCCGTCCGGCCTCGACCTTGGTCGGAGTCGCCGAGTTGCCCGTGCCGGGCATGCTCGTCGAAATGGAGGCCGTGGCGTACTTGCCCGGTCGCAATGGCGCAGTCCGCGCCGAAGGGAGCTGTACATGAGTTACATCGTCGCCGTTCGCTGGGTGGCCAATGAGGGCGAGGCCGACGAGGTTGCTCGCGCACTCGGCGAGTTGCTCGAGCCGTCGCTCGCCGAGCCAGGCATCCTCGAATATCGTGCGCATCGCGACGTCGAGGACCCCAACGTGTTCTTCATGTTCGAGGTCTACACGGACGCCGCTGCCTATGAGGCCCACGTGGCAACGCCGCACTTCCAGGAGTGGGGCTTCGGCCACGCGATCCCGCGTCTGACCGAGCGCCGTCGCGAGTTCTACTCGCCGCTGAGCTAGCCGGGTGGGGGTTGAGTGGCGTTGCACAAGCAACTTCACTCAACCCCCGACCGTGCGTCTTAGGCCTCTAGCGCGGGCCGTTTGAGAGGCGGGGCGTAGGAGCCGCGGGGCGCGTGATCCGCGGGTGGGATGTGACGAAAGTCGGATGTGACGATTGGGCGAATGTCCAGAAGGGGTCAGACCCTATCTGGACATTGGATGACGAGCTAGCTCGT
>JAEMTW010000248.1 GCA_016462095.1 Thermoleophilia bacterium | reverse complement strand
CTCGGGATCCGCGTCGGCGCGCTCAAGCGCGGCGATCATGTCGCCGAGGTCGTGGCCGCCGAGATCGCCGATCAGGGCCGGTAGCGCTGCATCCTCGTAGGCCTCGAAGACACCAGCGAGTGCCTTGCGATCCCCCGCAGGTGCGTTATCAACGACGAGCGAGCGAATCTCGGCACCGCTCTTACGCAGCAGGCTCTGGTACTCGGGATTCGGCATGCCGTCGATGCGGCGCTCCAGCGCCTCGCCACCAGGCAAGGCGAAGGCCTCGCGGAGGCGCGAACCGTACTTGACGATCTCGACCTGCCAACCGTGGTCGCGGAAGACGTGGGTAAATTCCTGCGAACGCACACCAGGAATCACGCGATCGAGGCTCTGGCGATTAAAATCGACGATCCAGGTCAACTGCCCAAGCCCGCGTGCGGCCGGATCGGCCAACGCCTCCCAGACGTTGCCCTCATCCAGTTCGGCATCGCCGAGTAGCGCCACGAACCGACGGCCAGGCGGGACATCAAAGTGGGCGCCCACGTAGCGGTCGACGACGCTGGCGAAGAGCGGTGCGGCGGCACCAAGACCGACGGAGCCAGTCGAGAAGTCGATCGGATCGGGGTCCTTCGTCCGCGAGGGATAGGCCTGCAGGCCACCAAAATCGCGGAGCTTCGTCAGGTAATCACGATCGAGACGCCCGAGCAGATAGTTGATCGAATGCAGCACCGGCGAGGCGTGTGGCTTCACGGCCACGCGATCGCCGGCCTTCAACCAGTGAAAGTAGAGCGCGGTCATCGCCGTCACCATCGAGGCCGATGAGGCCTGGTGGCCGCCGACCTTGAGCGCGTCACCCGAGGGTCGTTCGTGGTTGGCGTAGTCGATCATGCGTGTCGCGAGCCAGAGCACGCGGCGCTGAATTGAGGCCAAGGTCTCCAGCTCTTGGGAACTCAGCTCGGGGCGCGGTGCGATAGCCATGGCGAAAGCCTACTCGCTGCACCCGCTATCCGAAAGCGCCAGCGACCCTCGTAGCCACGCTGCATTCAGACCCGTACCGCGTGTGCGGGATTCAACGGTTCCCCTCTCCGGAGAGAGGGGAACCTTGCAGCCCTAGAGTGGAGGCGCCGGGAATCGAACCCGGGTCCGCGACCGCTCGGAAAAGGCGTCTACGAGCGTAGCCCGCTGATCAATCTCACTCGAAAGCGGCTCTGCGGGCCGGCGTTTTTCGAGCCAGGTGCATAAGGTCTCCCCCGTCGGCGCACCACTCCGCCGGAGAACAAGCCCGTTGTTTTACGCCGTTTGCACCCCACGGGCCCAGGGTTCAAAGACGTTCGTCACGTGATCCTAGGATCAGGCGGCGAAAGCGATGTCAGTATCAGACTTCGCAGTTCATACTGCCGGATTTTTTAACGAGGCCAACCGACATCCTCGGCTCGCAACCAATCCCTGTAGACGACCACGTCGAAACCATGACGCCCCCTGTGGACCAGCCCAATGATACAGAACGCCAGTCTTCTGTGCCGTTTGGCTGATTTAGCCAGCAACGTTGCTGAGCAGATCGAGAATGCCGACCTGCGATAGCACTGCGCGCAACAGCAACGCCTCGATACCCGACATCGCATCCGCGTCCTGCGCCTCGGTGACCCCCTGCTCGAGTCCCGTCCGAAGCGCCGCTTCGATCTCTGCCTCTGACGCGCCGGAACTTGCGATCAGCGCATCGAGATCGGCCTGGCTGGCGAGCGCGGCAAACATGTCAAAGGTCGGCACCTGCAATTGACAGGCGGCGTCAACAACGCCCACCAACGCAACGCCTGCGAGCGTCTCGCCCCGACTCGTCGAACCGGGCCACGGAAACGCGACGCAGGGATCGTCGTCGCCGCGCACGATCGCAAGAATTCGGTCGACTGGGGCGACGCGCGCAGCAGCCGCCAGCACCGTCCCCTCCGTTCCCGACAGAGCACCAGCCTCCGCGGCTTCGTTGATCGCCTGCTCCATCGCGACCCGGACAGCCGCTTCGACCGTCGCCTGCGACACTCCAGCGCGGGTTGCGAGGCCTTCGAGCCCCTGAGGGTCGGCCAACGCAGCGACCGCCTCGAGCGGCGAGACCTCAAGCGCACAGGCGGCACCGAGCCCCGTCTTGACACCAATCTCTGCTGCGATCTCGTCGAGATCGCCGGTCGCCTTCCAGGGCAACTCCTTACAGGCACCCTGATCGCCACGCACTGCGGCAAGCAGCTGATCTGGCGGTACGAGCTCGAGCAAGGTTCGCACGGCCAGAGCCGTGGTCGGCGTCAGCCTGCCAGCAGCCTCCTCGGTGTCGACGGCTGTGGTGATCGCTCCGAGCACAGCCGTCGTCAGCGCGTCTGGCGCAACGCCGAGCGTTTGAGCCGCTTCGGCAATACCCGTGCCACGCCCCAAGGCGAGCACGAGATCCTCACGCGAGACCTTGAGTGAGCAGGCAGCGGTCTGCAGCGAGGCAAGCAGGATCTGCGACGTCTCAGCCTCGGCCGCCGAGCCC
>JAEMTW010000247.1 GCA_016462095.1 Thermoleophilia bacterium | reverse complement strand
ATGCCGAGCAGGGCCGTCTTGCCGACGAACTGCCGCAGCACCTCGTTGGTCGGGCCCATCACCCAGCCAGCCTTGCCGTCGCGCACGAAGCGCTCCAGCTCGAGCGGCTGCTTCTTGTAGGACGTGCCACCCGTCGAGTGCATCATCTCGTCAACGACGAGACCACAGTTCTTGGCGGCGGCAAACTTGAGCTGCCAGAGCCAATGCAGGTAGTTGCCGCGGGCATACTCGGACTGCTCTAGGCGACGCTGACCGTTGTCGGTAACCTCATCCATCGCGACTGCGAGCGAATAGTTCATGCAGCGAACCGCGTTCGTGTCGATGATTGCCTCGCCGACCGAGTCCTGAATCGTCGGGTAGTCGCAGACACGCATACCGACGTCCTTATGGACCTTACGCGTCGTGTGCTGGATGCAGATGTCGATCGAACCGAGCGAGATACCATTCCAGCAGGCAGACGAGGAGATCAGGAAGAACGGGTCGACAGCCTCATCGTTGGCCCAGGCACCGTCGCCGACTGCGCCGACCATGCGCTCGTCTGGGACGAACTTCCAGTCGAGGAGGAGCGAGCCGGACTGGTTGCCGCGGAGGCCCATGGCGTCCCACTCGGCATGAGCGGACTCGACCTCGTCGTTCGTGACGAGCCAGCAGGTCAGGTCGGAATACTCTTTGAACTCGGGCGATGTCGTCTGCAGGACGTACCAGTCGGCGAAGCCACCGGAAGTCGTCCACGACGACTTCTTGAGGACCTCGTAGCCACCCTCAACCTTGCGGGCACCCGAGGAGATGGGGTACCAGAAGTGCGAGCCGGTCTCTGGGTCGGAGAAGGACAACGTGCCGATCAGCTTCTCCGACACGATCCGCTTAAGGTAGTTCTCGATCTGCCATTCAGTGGCCGTCAGGCGCAGCGACTCGACAGCACCCATGTGCATCGTGTAACACATCGCCGTCGAGGCGCAGCCGTAGCGCGCGATCGTCTCGGTGGTGGCGACGAGCATGGCGTGTCCCTGGCCGAGGCCGCCCCATTCCTTTGGCAGCGTCAGGCCCAAGAAGGGGCCGAGTGCCTCGAGGCTCTCGCGCGGGAAGATCAGATTACGATCGTTCTCGGCGGCGTGGGGACGGATCTCCTTCTCGCAGATCTCGATCAACTGCTCGCGCAGCGCCTTCTGCTCGTCGGTGAGGAACCAATCCGGGTTGAACATCGGATCGAGTCCAGCTTTCGCACCCTCAACTGCAACTGCCATCTTGGCTCTCCTTCTCGCTTCACCTACGGCATAAACTACGGCATCGCGCTATCTAAACTTCGCAAAGGCTACCGTAGAAGACGGTTCTCGTCATGGGTACGGGTGACATGACAGAGAAGTTTCGGGTGGTGGAGGTGGACATGCCGAACGCCTCCACCACCCAATCTCCTTAGAACAACGTCAAGTAGCGGCGCAGTTCCCAATCGCTAACGGTCGCGTGGTACTCCTGCCACTCGGCCTTTTTGACCTCGGCGAAGTAGTCCAGGTACGAGCGTCCATCCATCTCGCCGAGCCAGTCACGTAGCGGCTTGTTCTTCTCGGCTGCACGAACAGCGTCGAGCAGGTTGGCGGGCAGCGTCTTGATGCGCTTGCGCTTGATCTGCGCGGGCGACAACTCGTACAGGTTGTCGAGGTTCGGCTCGCCTGGGCTGGTCTTCCGGGCAACGCCGTCGAGACCACAACCGATGATCGCAGCGGCTGCGAGGTACGGGTTGGCCGCACCGTCGGTCGAGCGGATCTCGATGCGTCCAGGCGCCGGGATACGGATCGACTGCGTGCGGTTGTTCATGCCGTACGTCGCATAGGCCGGGGCCCACGTGGCGCCCGAGGTGGGGGCACCAACTCCAATCCGCTTGTACGAGTTGACGGTCGGCGCAAGGATTGCGCTGAGGCCATCGGAGTTGTCGATGATGCCGCCGAGGAACTCGTAGGCCAGCGGCGAGAGGCCGAGCCCACGAGGGTCCTGATTGTCTTCGAACAGGTTGATCTTGCCGGTCGGATCCCACAGCGAAATGTGGAGATGCCCACCATTGCCCGTCAGGTGCGAGAAGGGCTTCGGCATGAAGGTGGTCAAGAGACCACGCTCCTGCGCCATTGCGTGGACCATATAGCGGAAGAAGATCGCCTTGTCGGCGGTGCGGAGGGCATCGTCGTACTCGAAGTTCAGCTCGAACTGGCCGTTGGCATCTTCGTGATCGTTGGCGTAGTTGCCCCAGCCAAGGCCATTCATGTTCTTCGACAGCTGTGTGATGAAATCGTACGAGCGGGTGATGCCCTTCATGTCGTAACAGGGCTGATCAAGCGTGTCGAGATCGTCGGCCAGCACGATCTTGCCGTCGCGCTCCTTGAGCAGGAAGAACTCGAGCTCCATGCCCATCTTGAGGCGATAGCCCATCTTGGCAGCGCGCGCATTGGCGTTCTTGTGGATCGTGCGCGGGCAGAAGTTCCACGGATCGCCGTCGATCGTGATGTCGCAGG
>JAEMTW010000246.1 GCA_016462095.1 Thermoleophilia bacterium | reverse complement strand
TACTCGAGGACATCGTGCGGATTGACGAGCGAGATAATCAGGAAGAACGGCTGCTGCGTCGCTGCATACGAGTTGATGAACTGCAGCGCGCCTTCGTTACCGTCGGTGTAGTTCGACGTCTGGCTGCCCATAAAACGCGCGTCGTTCTGCGCAGTGCCGCCACCCATCTCAGGGAAGCTCTGGTTAGCACCGGCATCGTCCGGGTTCCAGCGATTGAAGGAGAAGGCGTTGAGATCGGCCGACGTCCATTCGGCACCAGCCGGCTTACTGCAGTGCCACTTGCCCTTGTAGACCACGTTGTAGCCGGCGGCCGACATGACCGTTGCGATGTTCGCGAGGCTCGTCGAGAGCGGTACCTGGTCGGGGTACTGCGGATAGGGCATGTTCGACTCGAGCGTGTACTTGACGCCGTGCTGCGCGGGGAAGTAGCCGGACATCAGCGTCGAGCGAGCCGGCGAGCACATGCAGGCGTTGGTAAAGGCGTTGGTGAACGTCAGTCCGTTGCGTTGGAGCTGCGTCATGCCCGGCATGTTCTCTTGCGCCCAGCCGATTGGAAAGTGCTGGATCGCACGCTCTTGGTCGGTGATGAACATCACGACGTTCATGCCTTTGAGGCTCGTCGGAGGCGTCGTTGTGGCCGCGCCGGCGATGCCAGGTAGGCCAACGAGGCCGCCGAGGCCAAGTGCGCCAGCGGCGGCGGCGGTGCGGGCGAGGAAGCTCTGTCGGTTGATGCCAGGAGTTTCGTCTAGTTCGGTATGTTCGGTCATGCGGCCCAAGATACCAGCGCGACACTCGACATCAACCCTTCAGCACAGCTTTGTAAGGGTGCCCACGTGGGGCAACTAGAAGAGCTGGTTCTCGCCGTCGAAGAGATTCGAGACGGAGCCCTCGCGGAAGACCTCTTCGATCGTCTGGGCCAAGATCGCGTCGACGGGGAGCACGCGGATGCGACTGTCGACGGCGCTCGGGTGGATCGGCACGGTGTCGCAGACGACCACTTCGTGCAGGACAGAGTCCTTGATGCGCTGGAGTGCGGGCTCCGACAAGATCGCGTGGGTCGCGCAGGCCACAACCTGCGTCGCGCCGGCCTGGTGGACGGCTTCGGCGCCCGCACAGAGCGTGCCGGCGGTGTCGATGATGTCGTCGGAGATGATCGCCTTCTTGCCCGCCACGTCGCCGATGATGGCGGCGACGCGCGCCTTGCCATGTTCGGGCCGCAGCTTGGCGATGATCGCGACGTCGGCGTCGAGCATCTCGGCGAAGCGTGTGGCCAGTTTGGCGCGGCCCGCATCTGCCGAGACGACGACGGTGCCCTCTCCGCACAGGCCCATGTCGCGGAAGTGGCGTGCAAACATCGGCAGCGCGGTCATGTGGTCGACGGGGCCGTCGAAGAAGCCCTGGACCTGGCCGGCGTGGAGGTCCATCGTCAGGACGCGATCGATGCCGGACGCGCGTAGGAGCGTGGCGACGAGGCGGGCGGTGATGGGCTCGCGCGGCGCAGACTTCTTGTCTTGGCGCGCATAGGGGTACCACGGGATGACCGCCGTGACGCGCTTGGCCGAGCCGAGGATGGCCGCGTCGGCCATGATCATCAGTTCCATCAGGTTGCGATTGACGGGGTTGACGCAGCTCTGCACGAGGAAGACGTCGGCGCCGCGGACAGACTCTTCGAAGCGCGCGTAGATCTCGCCGTTGGTGAACGTCTTAATCGTCGTCTGGCCGAGGCCGACACCAAGACGGTCGGAGATGCGCTGCGCGAGGTCTTGATTCGAGCGGCCCGAGAAGATCATCAGACGCTTGCTGGGCGAATGCTCGAATGACGCCAGTGGAGTGGTCGCTTCGGAGGTAACCTCGAACAACTTGGAATCAGGCATCGCGCTTCCTCTTCGCATAGTGCTCTTTGATGACTTGGCGTGCTCGGGCGATACCGAGCGCGCCTGCCGGTACATCATCGGTGATGATGGACCCGGCACCGGTCAGTGCGTCGTCACCGAGCTCGACGGGGGCCACGAAAACCGTGTCCGAACCGGTCCGAACGCGGTCGCCAATCGTCGTCTGATGCTTGTTCGTACCGTCGTAGTTGGCGGTGATATTGCCAGCGCCAATGTTCGAATCCTCGCCGACGGTGGCGTCGCCAACGTAGGAGAGGTGGGGGATCTTGCTGCGTGCGCCGAGCGTCGTGTTCTTCGTCTCGGCGAAGGCGCCGACGCGTGCATCGGCATGGAGGTGTGTCCCAGCGCGCAGGTGTGCGAAGGGTCCGGCCTGTGCGCCGGTGTCGAGCACCGCGTCGGTCAGGACGCTGTGCGGACCGGCCTCGGCACCCGCGGCGAGGCTCGTTGTGCCGCGCAAAATCGTGAAGGGGTGGACGACGCAGTCGGGGGCGAGCGTGACGGTCGCGTCGATGTAGGTCGTGGCGGGGTCGACGATGCCCGCGCCAGCCAGGAGGTGCTGCCCGACGATGCGGTTGCGCAAGAGCTCGGCGGCTTCGGCCAGTTCGACCCGCGTATTGACACCGAGCAGCAGCGACGCG
>JAEMTW010000056.1 GCA_016462095.1 Thermoleophilia bacterium | reverse complement strand
CGGCCTCGCGCTTGGCCTCGCCGAGCATCTCCTGACGCTCCTTGACGATCCAGCGCGCCTGCTTGATCTCATCCGGAATCGTCGCGCGCATCTGGTCGAGAATCTCCCAGATTTCTTCGCGATCGATGCGGACCTGATCGGTCAGCGGCACCGCTTTGGCGTTGTGTACAAGCTCGTCGAGCTTGTCAATGAGGACGAGGACATCCATGAGGTCTCCTTCACAGGGTTCGCGAAGACGGATGGTCGTCGAACCAGCGGACGACACAGGGAGGGACAAGGTTTTCGACAGAGCCGCCGAACGCAGCGATTTCGCGGACGCCACTCGACGACACGAACATGTAGCGGCCAGACGCCGCGAGATAGACGGACTCGATATCAGGAGCAAGGTGTTTGTTGAGTTGCTGCATCTGGAATTCCCACTCAAAGTCCGAAACCGCACGCAGCCCCTTGACGAGTGCCGTCGCACCGGAGCGCTTGGCAAACTCTACAACGAGGTCTGAGAACGTCTCGACGGTGACATTCGGCACATCTGCGAGAGATTCTTGCAGGAGTGCCACCCGGTCATCGGCAGGGATCAGCGGTTCTTTGTGTTTTGGCCGCCGAACAACGCCAACGACGACGTGGTCGAAGAGGTCCGCGGCGCGCTGAATGATGTCGATATGGCCGAGCGTGACGGGGTCGTAACTCCCCGGACAAATTGCAATGCGTTCAGTCATGCGGTCTCCATACGGTGAAGGATGACGATTTCGGCGGCTGCAATGCGGCGGTTGTAGCGCGCGACCAGACCAGGAATCGGTACGGCGGAACCCGCAGCGGTCTCGAAGACGATCGATCCAGTTGGGCTCAGCACCCGCGGTAGCAGCGTTGTCAGCATCTCTGCCAAGTCTTGCACCGCGTCATAGGGCGGGTCAACCAGCACGAGCTCGAACTGTTCACCCGCATCGGCAAGACGCTGCAGCACGGTCATCGCATTGCCTCGCTCGACCCGCGCGCGCTCGGACTCTCCGAGCGTTTCGAGATTGGTACGAAGTGCCTCCAAGGCCTCGGCATTGCGCTCAACGAAGTGGCAAGAACTCGCACCACGCGAAAGCGCTTCGAGCCCCAACGCCCCCGAGCCCGCGAAGAGGTCAAGCACGCGGGCGTCGATCACCGCAGCGCCCAGCGACGCGAAGATCGCCTCGCGCGCGCGATCGGAGGTTGGACGCACGCCCTTGCCCGGCGGCGTAACAAGACGCCGCGATCGATGCTGCCCAGCCACGATGCGCACGCCTAGAGCGTACCGCGCGACGCCGTCTTAGGCTCGACGCAGGGCCTCGATGAGGTCGCCGAAGCGATCGTTTGCGGCCTGCGCCAAGACCTCGTCGATTCCCTCCTCGAGAATTCGGAGCGCGTCCTCACGAGCCTGCTCGAGCAGCTTGCGATCGCTATGCAGGCGGGCATAGCGCAGGTCGGTACGCCCGCTCTGAGCCTCGCCCAACAGCCGCCCCTCGCCACGCATGCGGAGATCGACGTCGGCCAGCTCGAAGCCGCTCTGATGACGCACGAGCGCATCGAGCCGCTCGCGACCATCGGGCGTCGGCTCGGCCGAGCTATAGAGCAGGCAATACGACTGCTCGCTGCCACGACCCACGCGGCCGCGCAGCTGGTGAAGTTGCGCGAGCCCAAAGCGATCGGCATCCTCAACGACCATCACCGAGGCGTTGGCGACGTCCACGCCCACTTCGATCACCGTCGTCGCAACCAACACGTCGAGCTCGCCGGCTGCGAACGCTGCCATCACGCGCTGACGATCACCGGACGGCATTTGGCCGTGCGCGCAGGCCACCCGCAAGCCTTGGAGCGGCCCGCTGGCAAGGCGCTCGGCCTCCTCTTCCGCCGCTCGCGCCTCGACGTCGGGGTTCTCCTCAACCAGTGCACAGACGACGTAGGCCTGTCGCCCCGCCGCGATCTGCTCGCGGATCCAGCGGTAGCCATCCTCACGCTTCGCCTCGGGAATGATGCTCGTCTTGATTGGCTTGCGCCCGGGTGGCAATTCGTCGATCACGCTCAGGTCGAGATCACCAAAGGCCGTCAACGCGAGCGAGCGCGGAATTGGGGTGGCCGTCATGTGCAAGACGTGCGGCACGGTCTCTCCCCCCGCCGACAGCGCTGCGCGTTGAGCCACACCGAAACGGTGTTGCTCGTCGACCACGAGCACGCGGAGATCGGCAAACGACGTGTGCAGCAACGCGTGCGTCCCGATCGCGATCAATGGTTGTCCGGCCTCGATGCGGGCGCGACGCGCACGCCGCTCCTTGTCGGGGACATCTCCTGACAGATAGGCGATCTCGATTCCCAATGGCTCGAGCAATCGTTCGGCACCACGTAGGTGCTGAAGGGCGAGAACCTCGGTCGGGGCCATCAACGCGCCCTGTCCGCCCTGCTCGACCGCGCGCACCAGGGCGGCGAAGGCCACGACCGTCTTGCCCGAACCGACGTCGCCCTCCAACAGGCGTTGCATGGGTTGCGTGCGGTTGAGGTCGGCTTCGATTGCGGTGAGCACGTGCTCCTGCGCGGCGGTGAGCGTGAAGGGCAGGGCCGCCCGAAATGCCTCGGACAGCGCGCCTGGTGCACCCAGCGCAAGCGCTCCGGCCCGCGCGTCCGTATCGTGGCGATGCTGAAGCAACGCGAGTTGGAGCAGCAGCAGTTCCTCATACGCCAATCGCTGACGCGCCGTCTCGTAGGCATCGAGCCGGCTCGGCTGATGCCCGGCACGCAACGCATCGCGGCGCAACGGCAGGCGATGACGCACGCGCAGCTCGACGGGGAGTGGATCGGCAACGCCGTCGATCAGGTCCGTAATCGCCTCGCCGACGAGTGCACGCAAGACGCCCGTCGAGACCTTGGCCGAGGCGTGATAGACCGGCACGAGACCGGGACCCATCGCCGCCAACTCGTCCGGACCGCCCGCCACTTCGTGCGACTTGACGGTCAGCTCGGCACCCCGAGCGCCCAGCTTCAACGCACCGCGCACCACCAAGCGCGAGCCGGGCTCAAGCGTGCGCGCGAGATAGCGCTGATTGAACCACGTCAACGAGATCTCGCCCGTGTCGTCCGTCAGACGCGTCTGCAAGATGCGCAGGCCTCGGCGTCGGGTCGGTCGCTCCGTAATCGAGCCGACTCGCCCAACGACAGTCACCTCATCCTCGCCACTCTGGATCGCCTCCGCGATCGTCGTCAGTGCCGTCATGTCCTCAAAGCGAAATGGCAGGTCGTCAAGCAGATCGCCACGCGTCTCAAGCCCCATCGCCTTCAAGGCCGCAACGCGCTTGGGCGGACCTGTAATCGGCACCGCCAATCGTGCCGGCGCCGGCGCCGTACGCGGGCGTGGCGAAATGGCTGTCTCCGAAACTCCTGGAAAGGACGCCAGCACCATCACATTCTGCCGTCCGCACCGCCGGGTACAGATCTGCGAGAGTCTCGCCATGGCACGCGTGATCGCAATCGACTGGTCCGGAGCGGCTGCGGGCGCCAAGAACAAGATCTGGATCGCGGAGGCGTTGGCTGGCGAACTGCTGTTCCTCGAGGATGGTCGCACGCGCGAGCAGGTTGTCGACTGGCTCGTCGAACGGCGCGCCCAGGTGCCCGACGCGATCGTTGGGATCGACTTCGCCTTCTCGTACCCCCGCTGGTTTCTCGATGCTCATGGCTGCACGACCGTCGATGCCCTGTGGAAACTCGTGAGCGAGCACGGCGAAGACTGGTTAGCGACCTCACCCGCTCCCTTCTGGGGTCGTCCGGGCCAGCGTCGTGGTGAGGAAGGTCAACTGCGGCAATGCGAAGAGGGCTGGAACGTGCGGGGAATCGTCCCCAAGAGCGTGTTTCAGATCGGCGGCGCAGGCGCCGTCGGTACCGGCACGATTCGTGGCATCCCCCACCTCTCGCGGCTGCGCGCTGGTGGCTGGGCAATCTGGCCGTTTGACGCACCGTCGACGCACGTAGTTGCAGAGATTTGGCCTCGCCTCTTGACAGGCCCGGTCGCCAAGTCGTCTTCGATCGAACGCCGCGCATGGCTCGATGCGCACGCCACCCTGCCTGCCCCGATCGCCGAGCGCGCGAGCTCGAGCGAAGATGCCTTCGATGCAGCCGCGAGCGCACTCGTGCTGTCCCGCTGCAGCGACCTCGCGGAGACGCTTGCCGCTCCACTCACCGGTGATCCGCGTGAGGGGTCAATGCTCGTTCCTTATAGCCTCCGTCAAAACCTCTGATCTGGCAGGCTTTTGGAATGGACATCGGTGAAGAACAAGAGCGCATCGTCGTCGAGCCGGTGCATCCCCCGGTGCCTGAGCGGGCACCGACGCCAGAGCCAGATCGCGTTCCCGAACCGGCGCCCACGCCCGAGCAAGAACCAATCCCGGCATGACACCCTCCGGATTCGTCGTTCCGGATCTGATCGACCCGATCATTGGCTATCGCTCGTGGACGATTCGTGTCCACCCGTCCGGCGAGCCCCGCCTCTGCTCGCCCTATCGTCGCTCGACGTGGCAGCCGAATGAAGCCCAGGTCGCCACCTGTGGGTCAACGAACTGGACGTCACCGATTGGGATTCGACCGACGCCCCGTGCCGCACCAGGCCACGAGGTACCCGCCGTCGGCTGCACCTGTGGCGTCCACGCCTGGCGTTCGCGAAGCGCGGCACTGCTCGACGCAGCCGACACCCGCGGCTTGCGCGCGGTCAGTGGCGAGATCGCCCTCTGGGGCGGTGTCCTCAAGCACAAGCGTGGCTGGCGCGGAGCGTTTGCCTACCCGCAAGGCCTGACAGTGCATGCCGCAACCACGGATGGCCTCTGCTTCGTCTTTACGTGGGAGTCCGGCCAACTCCGAGCTGTCCCAGCCGAGGAGTTAGCGCCTGCCCTGAGCGACGTCTACGGCGTGCCCGTGAGCATCGATCCAGGCGAAGATCCTCTGGGGCCACTCCCGCGTTATGCGCCGTCGGCACTACGACTTCCTCGGACGCACCTTGGGATCACCGCGGAAGAGGCAGCATTGCTCTACCCGCAGCCATCCCGTCGGCGACGCCTTGTCGCCTGGTTGACCCACTCGAGCTAGGTCCGACGGATCAGGCGAGCACGATCGGGCGCATCGCAGCGATGTGCTCGGGCGTCGAGCCGCAACAGGCGCCAATCACATCGATGCCAATGTCGCGCATCTCCGTTGCCCACTCGGCCATCACTTCGGGTGCGCCGTCATAGAGAAACTCATCGCCGACGAGCTTCGGTAGACCAGCGTTCGACTGCGTCATCAGAAACACGCCCTCAGGCCGCGCCGCAACCATGTCCGCGGCAATCACGCGCATCTCATCGACACCACGCCCACAGTTGGCACCAATAATCGGTACGCCCATCGCGGCAATCGCCGTGACGGCCTGACCGGGCTTGACACCCATCATCGTGTGCAAGTTGGTGTCGAACGACATCGTCGCGAGAATCGGTAGACCTGGTGCCTCGGCCTGAGCAGCGCGCACAGCGGCCTCGACTTCGCCAAGATCGCTCATCGTCTCGATCAGGATCGCGTCGGCCCCACCGGCCACGAGGCCGCGAATCTGCTCGGCAAAGAGCTCCTGCGCAGTCTCCGGGGTCAAGGTACCCATCGGCTCCATCAGGTCGCCGCTCGGGCCAACGTCGCCCAGCACATACGAGCCCGGATGGCGATCAACAACTGCGCGCGCCACCTCAGCCCCTGCCTTGTTGAGCTCGAAGACGCGGTCGCCGAGATCGTGCATCTCAAGACGTGGACGCGTACCGCCAAAGGTGCAGGTGGTGATCAGGTTCGAACCAGCCGCCGCATAAGCCTCGAGGATCGCCTCGATCCGATCGGGGTGCTCGACATTCCAGAGTTCGGGCGCACCGCCGTCGGTCAGACCAGCGTCTTGAAGCATCGTGCCCATCGCGCCGTCGCCGAGGATGTGCCCTCCGGACTGCAGGGTTTCAAGCAGACCACTCATGTCAGGCCTCCTGGGCGGGTCCGAGTTCGTCAAGCAACGCCGCCAGGCGCTCCTCACTCAACTCGGCTTCAAGCTGGGCAGTCACACGGTCGGCGACCTCGGTCGGCGTGCCCTCCGTTGGCGTCCATTCGCCTTTGCGCCAACCATCCATGTAGGCGTCGGCGTCGGCCGCGCCAACACGCATGGCAGCCTCGTCAATGGCCTCTTGAAAGCGCTGGGCCAGCTGCGCCCGAGCGGTCTCGTCGCCTTCGCGGGCCACGACCATTGAGGGGATTTCACGCCAATAGGTAATCTGATATTCGCTCATGTTGCGCACTATAGCATTCCGTGTTCAGGTACTGATAGCGTATGAGCATGCCCTCGTGGATCGTCATTGTCTTCATCATCTGGGCCGTGATTGCCGTCGTGACGACGATTCTCAAGCGTCCTGTCTACGGCCCCGTTTGCGCGATTCGGCAGGGCTCGCGACTCGTCAATGAACACCGGGACCGCAAGGCCGCACAGGCCGGCGCTCCACCACGCTAGTCCGCAGCGACGAACGCCAAGCCAAGCGCACCCGGGCCTGCATGGGTACCAACCACGGCGCCCAGCGTGAGGATACGGACCGACCGGATACCCGCTCTCGCTTCCCGCACCAGCGCCTCGAGTTCGGCGGCTCGCTCGAGATCATCGGCGTGAGCGATCGCGACATCGATGGTCGGGTAAGGGGCCGAACGCCGCGCAAACTCGGCGACCAGCTCAGGCAACACGCGCGCCTCGCCACGCACGCGCCCGACCGGCACCACTTCCCCCTCTTCGACCGCCAACAGTGGATGCACGCCGAGCAGCGTGCCGACCAACGCCTGCGCGCGACCGATGCGGCCACCTCGCTGCAGATACTCCAACGTCGCGACGCTAAAAAGACACCCGGACTGTCTGCCGATCTTGTCGAAGAGTCCTGGCAGGTCACCGGGACTCGCACCCGCGTCGAGCGCGTCCTGGGCTCGACCAAGCCCAAGTGCCAATGGCATCGAAACTAGGCGACTATCGATCACCGTGACGCGCCCCGGAAACTCTTGGGCTGCCGTGAATGCTGAGCCGTAGGTACCACTGAGACCAGCGGAGAGATGGATCGAGACGACGTGCTCGTACCGCTCGAGCAGGTCTCGATAGACCGCGATAAACGCACCCGGTGCTGGCTGAGAGGTCGTCGGGTGCGTCGACGACGACGCGAGGCGCTCGTAGAACTCGGCCGCCGCGAGATCGACGTAGTCGCGAAACTCCGTCTCCCCAAAGTGCACCGTCAGCGGCACCATCGTCCAGTCTGGGTGCTCGGCCACCGGCAGGTCTGCCGTCGAGTCGTAGACGATCGCCGTCGAACTCTGCTGCGCGTGTCGCGTGCCGGGCACCGCGATGTCGTCGCGCAGCTCGGAGGTCACACAGTTCGAGACCACACCAAACGCCTCGGCTGCCGTCGTCACCCGCTCGACGTCGTCGGCGTGCACATGCACGCGCAACAGTTCGGCATCACCCGCAAGTACCAGCGAATCTCCCCAGCTCTCAGCCGCCACTCGTAAACCGTCCAGGTCGACAGTTCGCATCACGAACCCACTGCAATAGCGATAGCGACTCGTGGGGTCCGCGACGTGTGCTGCCGGGAGCGAATCGGCGGGAGTGTGATCGACGACTGGCTCGCCTGCCAGTACAGACGCCAAGCCTTCAAACAGCGCGACGAGTCCGGCAGCACCTGCATCGACGACGCCAGCCGAACGAAGCTGATCGAGCTGATCGGGTGTCTGCGCCAACGCTGCCTGCGCGCCGGCGAGCGCGCTCGTGACGTAGTCCTCAAGGGTTTCGCCGCGCGCAGCATCTGCAAGTGCCTGCGCAACGGTCAGCATCGTGCCCTCAACGGGCTCTGGCACGGCGCGGTAGGCGGCTCGCGCACCACTCAGCAGCGCCTCAGGTACGGCCCGCCCGGCGCCAAGTTCACCCGCAGCGGCGCGAATCATGCTGGCGAGGATCGTGCCGCTATTGCCCCGAGCACCCAGCAGTGCGGCATCCCCGACGGCCCGCGCCGGGTCGGCCGGATCGCTGCGGAGACAGTCGACAACCGCGTCGATTGTGTGGAGCAAGTTGGATCCGGTGTCACCATCCGCAACGGGAAAAACGTTGATGGCATTGATCCGTTCAGACTCGGCTGCAAGCCGTGCGCGGGCTCCTAAAGCGAGCTCCAAGAGGGTGTAATGCGGCGAAGTAGACATCTTTGGTGACGGGTGTCGTTTGCGACAACTGCGCCGATCCAGCATACTGCCCCCATGTCGCGCATCTGCAGCTCCTGCGGCCGAGGGCCGTCCTTCGGTAATAACCGCAGCCATTCCATGATCGCCACGAAGCGTCGCTTCGATGCGAACCTCCAGAAGCTGCGCATTCTCCAGAACGGCGTTGCCGTTCGCGCGTACGTCTGCACTCGCTGCCTCAAGGCCGGCAAAGTGCAACGCGCCCTCTAAGCGAGGGCCCTTCGCTCATCGGTTCGACCGGTGTGGTGCGGCGTGCTCTAGGAGGACATGACAACCGCGCGGATGTGGTGTCCTCCCCCGATAGCCGGTGCTGACTTGATTTGGCTGCCATGTGGGGAGGACACCACATCCGCGCGGTTGTCATGTCCTCCTAGGATCGCCGATGGGACTTGATGGCGTTTAGAACAAATGGCTTGGATTGCCGCGACTCGAGCGCGCGCAACGAGGCGAGTAGATCCAGGGCGGACATGACAAGTGCGCACTTGTCATGTCCTCTCCCACTACGAGCGGACCTGGATTGCCGCGACTAGGACGCGCGGCTAGAGCGCGCGGACTGCGGCCAGGAGGCCGAGGGCGGCAGCGGCTGCCTCGCGACCCTTGTGGCCTTCGCTGCCGCCGATCCGATCGACGGCCTGTTGGTGCGTCTCGACGGTGAGGACTCCGAAGCCCATCGGGACGCCAGTCGCCATCCCGGCGTCGGTGACACCACGGGCGGCCTCGCCCGAGACGTACTCGAAGTGCGGAGTGTCGCCGCGAATCACACAGGCAAGCACGACGACCGCATCGAAATCTGACTCGGCGCAATACAGCGCTGCCAAGCCAACCTCGAACGCGCCCGGCACCGGCACCACCACGATGTCGGTCACGCCACGCTCGAGACATTCCGCGACGGCACCGTCGACCAAGGGCTGGACGATGTCCGTGTGATACTCAGCCGCCACGATGGCAACCCTCGTAGCGGGATCGAGCGCGACGGGCTCTAAGCGCGTCGCACCAGCGGGCGCAGAGATCGAGCCAGCAGCGTCGGGCGCCGTCACTGCTGGGCGCCCGCCGTCTCTCCTGCAGCCGGATCCGTCATGCGTGGCGGATCACCCGGCAGCGCGTCGGCTGCCTTGATGTGTTGGTGGTGCAGAGAGTGGCCCATCTTGTCGCGCTTAGCCTTGAGGTAAAGCACGTTGTGCTCGCCTGGCTCGAC
>JAEMTW010000245.1 GCA_016462095.1 Thermoleophilia bacterium | reverse complement strand
TGCGAGCAGCACCTCGACGGCCATCCAGCCGATGTTGTGGCGCGTACGGGCGTATTTCGAGCCAGGGTTGCCGAGCCCAACGATCAGGGCGTCGACGTAGCCCATTGTTTTCTACTCGCTGGAGTCGTCGCCCGAAGAGTCGTCGCCAGACGCCTCTCCGGCGGACGCGTCGTCGCCCTCGCCGACGAGCGGAACCTCGCCCTCGGCACCCTCTTCGCCCTCGGTGGTCGCCTCGGACATGGCGGCACGCGTGACGACACAGGAGCAGACGACGGAGTCGGGATCGCCGGCGAACTCGTAGCCCGTTCCGGCTGTCAGGTCGCGGATGTGAATCGAGTGAGCGATGCGCAGTTCGGTGATGTCGACAACGATCTCGGTCGGCATCGCGCCCGGCAGAGCAATCACGAGGATCTCGTGCAGCGAATGCTCGATCATGCCGCCGTCAAGCTTGATGCCGTCAGCCTCGCCGACCAGATGCACTGGCACGGGGGCGGTGATCTTCTCAGTCATCGAGATAGCAATCAGGTCGATGTGCGTGACACGATCGCGGACGCGATCGATCTCCATCGCCTTGAGAATCGCATTGACAGGCTTGTCCTCACCATCGATCACGAGCGAGAGAATCGCGTTGCGACCGGCCTCGCCCATCATCGCGGAGCGCAGCTTGACGCGCTCGATCTGGAACGGCATCGGCTCGCGGCCCTGACCGTACAACACACCAGGAATCACGTCCTGCTTGCGCAGGCGCTGGTTCTCGCGCGTCGATGCTGCCTTGCGCTTGGTGATGGTGAGTGTGGTGTCCGACATGTCAGTTGCGCTCCCGTGAGGTGCGCGGCGCAGTGTACGCGAGGGTGGCGCGCTGTGCGCCATCCGGGGTGCTAATAGTTGGTTGACGCTCCAGCGCCACCGTTGCCGCCGTTGCCACCAGCGCCGCCCATGTTGCCACCATGTGTGGCGCTGAACAGCGACGGGACCGGCGTACCACTGGTACCTGTCACGGGTTTGCCCGAACCAGCCATCGTGGCGAGCGTGCCAGCCTGCGCCTGCGCCGTATGGGCACTGATCTGCGCCTTCACGTTTGCTGCACTTCCGCCCAGCCCGGAGAGGTACTTGCCAAACAGCTTCTGCGTCGGCTTCGACGGACTGACGGTCGAGCCGACAAAGGCGATCACCTCTCTCTTGCCCGTGATCGAGTGGACCGCATTGAACTGGAGCAAGCCACTGGTGATGGTGGCGTAGGCCCCCGTACCTGCGGTCAGCATGCCGGCGCCCGTGAAGGTCAGATGCAGGCGCGTCTGCGCGTATGTCGATGCCGCCAGGCCACTGACGGTGCCGAGGCTGTTGGTGATCGTGAAGGTCGTCTCGGCTACGCCGGCCTTGGGGTGCAGCGTGTACGTCAACTTGATCGTGCCGGAGCCGATTGGGCTGCCTTTGACGGTGCCCTCATCGTTGAGCACGGTTGGGCTGGTGACGCTGGCTAGGTGCGTCTTGCCGACGATAATCACGCCGACACCCTTAGCGGGAGCAGTCGGCTTCATCGCCTGCCTGTGGACACCAGTAGCGCCAGCAAACGTCGGCACAGCAAGCAGCAGGCCAACGCCAGACAGTACGGCGAGCGAGCGCAGCGGAATCATGGAAGGCATTGTCAGATCTCCTAGAGGGGCTGCAGACGAGTGGACTTGATCGTCTGTAGCTTCTTCATCAGTCGCGCGAACTGCACCTTTTGGGCAGGGGTCCGCTGGTACGACCGATGCGCGATGTTCACCGTCTCGAGTGGATCGGTCTTAAGGTCGTACATCTCGAACTCGCTCGGCACGTCGCCCGCGGCATCCCAATACTCGGCAAATTTCCAGCGCTTCTCGCGGAACGAAACGATGTGCTGCGGCGGTGGGATGTACGGTCCGCTGGCCTGGCCAGACTGCCAATCGTCATAGGTAAAGATGATCTCGCTCTGGACCGGCTTGCTCTTCGGGTTGAGCACGATCGACGAGTAGTCGACGCCTTCCCACGGAGCCTGAGCGGTGCTTGGCGCGCTAAAGAGGTTGGCAATCGTCGGCAGAAAGTCGACGTGCGAGACGAGCGCGTCACTACGCACCGGGCGCTTGTAGAGGTTCGGGTTCGAGTAGATCAGCGGTACGTTGATCGCCTCTTCGTAGAAGTTGAAGTTCTTCTGGCGGAGACCACCGTGGGCAACGCCGAGTTCGCCGTGGTCGGCCGTCTTGATCACGAGCGTATTGCCGAGCAGATTCTGGTTGGTCAGAGCACCGAGAATGTTGACGAGGTAGGCGTCCGACGACTTCATCAGGTTGCCGTAGAAGTTGATGTAGTTGCGCTTTTTCCTGGCCGTGTTGAGCACGCCCAGCCCGGCGGAGAGCTTGAGGAAGATTTGTTGTGCACGCGGCTTGGTCGAGAGGTCCTCATTGACGGTGGCCGGCAGACCGATGTCGCCTTCGACCCATGTCCTGTCGTAGCCGGCGTCCGTCAGACTCTTCGGGTACTCGAGGACATCGTGCGGATTGACGAGCGAGATAATCAGGAAGAACGGCTGCT
>JAEMTW010000244.1 GCA_016462095.1 Thermoleophilia bacterium | reverse complement strand
GAACAGGTGGCCGGCTTCAATCGGAATCCCCGGCCGACATCGTCGGAATCCGCAGCCAAGGACCTTCGGCACCGAACTCGAGGCAAGCATGGCGGCGAGGCGGGCCTTCCCGCGGGTACGGAAGCAGTTTGGACGGGTATGCCCGCATGTGATGATCAATGAGTTGTGCCCGACTCCGATTCCCGGTGTCCGACGGGCATGAGATCCACACGTGATACCGTCGAGAATGAGCCGATCGCATCACGGGTCAAACTTTTAGCTAGACAGTATCAGTTCGTTGCAGCTGGCCTAATGTGGTTGCGTTCGATCCGTGTGATAGGCATGTGATTGGGGCATCGTGAAAAGGGCTCCAATCACACGGTCTGACTTTATCCCACGCCCCCTGCTGCTTCCACCATGGTGGCGAGCGTCGAGACTTCGGCTCAGCTGTTTGGAATGGCGGGGATTGTCAACTTCAGCAGTGGCTCGATGTCGCTCAGCGTCTCGAGCGACCAGAGCACCTTGAGCAATCGCGCCGGAGCAAGACCCGGAGCGCCGAATAGCGCGAGGTCGCGAAACTTGGCCGATAGCTCCGCGTCGGTCAGCGGGCGCCGGGCCCGCTTCTTTCTGTGGGCAGAGCGGTTCGGCGCAGGCACAACCAGGCCCGACGCCCCGTCCGGGGTGATGATCTGCTAGCGGCCGCCGTGCTTGCGGATGGTGAAGTGCCGAGCAAATCCTGGCGACACTCCAGGGCGGCATGATGATCGCGACCACCTCACGCCCTGTTCGGCTGCGTTGTCCGGCCTATACTCGAAGACAGCCCCAGCGTAGGACGGCGGGAGCTATCGCCAAAAGTTGGTGACGGCCTGATCTTTCAGGCGGCGGCGGTTGCGTTCTGAAGTTCGTTCGCCTTGGCGATGACCTCGAGCCCGTTGGTGAACTTCACCCCCAGGATGAGTTTTGGCAATAGGGCGTGGCCATCGAGGCGGCGCCAGTTTTTCTGGGCGCCCTCGACCAGCTTGAACACCATGGCGAGGGCCGTCCTGTTCGAGAGGCAACCTTTGGATCGGATGGTTCGGTGGCGGACGGTCGCGAACGTGCTCTCGATCGGGTTTGTCGTTCGCAGGTGTTTCCAGTGCTCTGCAGGGAAGTCATGGAATGCCAGAAGTGCCCCGCGATCCTTGCTCAGGCATTCGGCAGCCTTGTCGTACTTGACCGCGTAGCCTTCGATGAAAGCGTCGAACGCGGTCTCGGCGTCGACTTTGGTTTCAGCCATCCAGATGTCCTGCAGCGCACGCTTGGCTTTCGGGTGTTGGCTCTTCGGCAACCTGGCCAGCACGTTTGCAGTCTTGTGGACCCAGCAGCGCTGCTCGCGGGTTTTCGGCCAGACCTCGCCGAGCGCCTTCCAGAAGCCGAGCGCACCGTCGGCGACCGCGAGTTCCGGTGCGATGGTCAGCCCGCGGCGCTTGAGATCGAGCAACAGGACGCGCCAGTCGTGGGCACTTTCGCGAGTGCCGTCGGTGAAGCCGATCAGTTCCTTCGTGCCTTCCGGCGTCGCGCCGATGATGACGAGAATGCACTGCGCTTCCTCTTCCAGGCGCGCCTGCAGATGAATGCCATCGGCCCATATGTAGACATAGCGCCTGGCCGAGAGGTCGCGCCTGGCCCAAGTCGCATGATCGTCCTGCCAGCCTTCCTTCAGCCGACCGATCGCAGATGCCGAAAGCCCTGGCGCATCCTTGCCGAGAAGAGCCGCCAGCGCCTCGGAGAAGTCGCCGGTCGAGATGCCCTTGAGGTACAGGATCGGCAGCAGCGTCTCGATCGATTTCGAGCGCCGCATGTAGGGCGGCAGGATCATTGACGAGAAGCGGATGCGGCCGGGATCATCGGCTGCCGCCGCGCGGTCACGCACCCGCGGTTGGCGAAGCGCGACAGGGCCAATCCCCGTCAGCACCTCTCGCTCAGGCAGATGGCCGTGGCGGACGACGCGTTGGCGCCCATCCCCGGTCTTGAGCTCGCCATGCCCGCCGAGAAAGTCCGCGACCTCCGCCTCGACCGCCTGGGCAAGCAAGCAACGCGCGCCACGACGCAAGACTTCGGTGAGTTGATCGCTGAAAGTGCCTGGCTGAACCAGTTTGACGACGTTAGAATTCGACACGGCATATCACTCCTTCGATGGAGAAGTGGAGGCTTCAACTACCCCCACGATATGCCGCCTTCCCGATCTACACCGTCACCAACTTTCGACCATAACTCGATGCCGACTCGGACAGGCGACGAGCCGGCTTTCGACAATCGTGGAGCATCGAATGATGGCACGGTCGAGCCAGAATCAGGAAGGGCTGCCGAATTTCGTAGCGAAGCCGCAGGTCGCCAACTATGTCGCTATCGCGAAAAGTGAGATTTGGCTGCCCTTCCTGGACACGTATAGAACTTTGTGCGCCGCTGCGGAGAGAGGCTGACTTTCGGCACCTCCTCCAGGGACTGTCCGCTACGAACCCCTTGTCAGGGAGCGGGCATATTCTGACTTCGCGCTTACCACGCGTTGTGTAGACTTGCAGTAAGTAGCCG
>JAEMTW010000055.1:5533-9580 GCA_016462095.1 Thermoleophilia bacterium | reverse complement strand
GGGCTTGCCGCTCGCCGAAGCGCTGGCAGTCGCCGTGGCGGCCGCGTCGCAAAGCACGCTCACGCGGGGCGCTAGGTGACGTTGAGCGTCCGCGTGTGCACTGCATTGACGCCGTAGCCGCGGCTGTTCCACGCGACCGAGTCGGGTTGCGTGTTGCCCTTGCGATCGGTGGCACGCGCGCGCACCGTGTGTGTGCCGGGGGCAAGGTCGATCGTGTGTGCAAACTGCGTCGGGGCATGAATACCCGGGCCAGGCTCCGTGCGAACCCGTTGCCATTCCCCGTCGTCGACTTGGAGCTCGACGGGACCAATGCCGCCGACGCCACCCCAGGCCGTTCCAGCCACCACCACCGTGCCTGCGTGGATCGTCTCGGACTCGCTGGGCGACGTAATCAGCGAGTGCGTGGGCATTACGGTCAGCTCACGGCCCGGTCCCTCGTCACCCGCCTCCTTGACGCGATAGTCGACCGCCTGGAAGTAGCCGTCGAACGCGTGGCTGACAAACTCGATACGGCTGAGCCACTTGACCGACGACACGGCGTACCACCCTGGGACGACAGCACGGAGTGGGGCGCCATGCTCGGGCGTCAACCCCTTTCCGTTCATCGACCAGGCGAGGATGATCTCGCGCACCACGGGATCGCGCAGAGGGATTGCGCGCGCAAACGCCTCTGGGTCAGTGCGTCCCTCAACATCGCCGGCGTCCGCACCGGTCAAGACGATGTGGGTTGCCTCGGGAAGCGGGCGCACAATCTCAAAAAGGTCTGCCAGTTGTGCGCCCGCCCAGCGAGCGTGGCTGACCGCGCCGAGCTGCCACGGCACGCCGGGTGCCGAAGGGTCGAGCTCCATGCGGCGGTGCCCGGCGCATTCGAGCGTGACGTGCGTCGAGATCTGCGACAGCTTGCGAAAGTCGTTGAGCGTCCAACGCACCGAGCGCTTGACGAGCCCTGTGATCTCGACTGCATGCAGATCCGCGTCGAGCTGGGGTACGCCGAAGTGGCTGCGAACGAAATGCTCACCTGTCGGCACCGTGTCGCGCCCGAGTGAGGCGAGAGGCGCAGCAAAGCAGCCCGGCGAGATCTCCGGCGAAACGTGCTGCACTAGGCCTCCGTGCGCAAGGCGCGAACCAGGCCAATGGCGAGAAACACGCTGGGCCAGACGATCAACGCGACGATCGCAATCGCAATGCTGGTATCGCCACCGTCGGAGACGCGGGTGAGTGCCGAATCGAGCAGCCAGGGCTTGACGCCTGGCACGGCGAGAGTGATCAGGTTAAACAGGCTGATACCAATCAGGTTGAGTCCGAGCGCGATGGCAATCGCGCCACCTGTCGAGCGAATCGCTACGCCGATGCCGTAGGCAATCAAGGCGTAGATGCCGACGGTGAGCACGAGGCTGAGCAGCAGGCGTCCGACCTCGCTCGCCGTAACGCTCGGCTCGCCTGCGTGCGGGAGAATCAGCGCGCCAATCAGCAGGAGCACGAAGGCCGGAAGCGCCACACCGATTGCCACGATCGCGAGCACGGGGATTCTCGTGAGAAAGAGCCGCAGGCGCGAAAAGCCGGTCAGCAAGATGTACCGCAGCGTGCCGCTGGCAACATCTTCGGCACCAAAGATCGCACCGATCACCGTGCCGAACACGACCGAGATGATGCCGATGATCGAAACAAACGAGAAGAACGAAGCGCCACCCACGATCGGGTGTTCAACCGCATTGCGGGTGTGTAGGAACATCAAGACGGCTGCGAGCACCAGCACGATTGCGACCGGAACGAGCACGCTCGTCAGGATCAGCCCGCGACGAGCAAGCATGCGGCGCAGGTCGGCGCGGGCGACGGCGATCATGCCTGACCCGCCTCGTGCACGAGCGATAGATAGCGCTCCTCAAGCGAATCCTCGCGTGGTTCGAGTCGGCTGACGGCGAGCCCGGCCTCGATCAGTTTGCGATTGACGCCGGCGCGCGTCTCTGCCGAATCGGGAGCCAACTGCACCGACAGCGTGCCGTTGGCCAAGACGGTCACGGATGAGACCGTCGGCAGCCCGCGAAGCAACGCTTCGGCGCGCGCTGGGTCGTCACATTCAACCCTCAACTCGCGCCCGCCAGCGGCAATCAGATCGGCCAACGTCCCCGACGTGATCACACGGCCCTGGTTGACGATCGCGAGGTCGTCACAAATCTTTTCGATCTCGTCGAGCAGGTGCGACGAACTGAACACGGCGCGACCAGCCTGCTCGACGAGCGAGCGGATCAGGACGCGAAACTCGGCGACCCCATCTGGGTCGAGACCGTTCGTTGGCTCGTCCAAGACGAGCACCTCCGGATCGGACAAGAGTGCTCGCGCGACGCCAAGGCGCTGGCGCATGCCGAGCGAGTAGGCCGAAACCTTGTCGCCGGCGCGCGCGTCGAGCCCCACGCGGGACAGTAAGGCGGGCACGCGGGTGAGCGCGTCAGCACCAACGTAGGCTGCCCACAGTTCGAGATTTTGGCGGCCGCTGAGGTAGCCGTAGAAGCGAGGCTCCTCGACGATCGCGCCCACGCGGGCGAGTGCGGCGGCGGGTTCGCGGCTGATGTCGTAGCCGCGCACCGTGATGCTGCCGCTCGTCGGGCGAGCGAGCCCGAGGAGGCAACGAATCAGCGTCGTCTTGCCAGCGCCGTTGGGGCCAAGGAAGCCGTAGCAGCGGCCAGGCTCGACGGTCAACGTGATGTTATCGAGAGCAGTGCGTTTGCCGAAGGTTCGAGTGACACCCTCGCAGCGAATGATCGGATCAGCCATCGCGCAAAGCGTGACAGATGCGATCACCGTGCGCGGATTAGGGCTAGGACTTCGGTGGATCCGCGGGACGGTCGATCACAAACTCTGTCAGCCCCCGCCCGGCCTCGATCTCTTGTAGGTCGTGCTCGGCCGTCTCGAGGTAGCCACGGAGTGCCTGCTCTAGACCTTTACCTTCGCGCAGGAGACCAATCGTTTCCTCGACGCTCAGCTCGGCCTCGCCGAGTCGCTCGGCAATCGCCTCGAGTCGCTCAAGGCCGTTCTCAAACGACACGTGTTGTGGCTTACTCATTGCTCGGTCTCCGTCTCGTCTGGGTGGACGTGCTCGATGGTTGCAGCAAGCGTTCCGCCCTTCAACTGAATGGTCACATGTTGTCCGGCAGCGAGGCCGTCGGTGCTGGGCACGAGGTCGCCCGTCGCGAGGCGAACCAGCGCGAACCCGCGTTCGCGCCAATCGCGTGCCCGCACGAGGTTGAGCGCGCCGGTGAGTGAAGTCGCACCGAGCGCCAGTTGGTGGCGCAGGGCACCAGTCGCGCGGCCAAGGCGTTCGCGGACGGCATCGAGTGAGGCTGCGCGAGGGAAGGCCTGCAGTGCCTGAAGCATCGTCGTGGTGCTCCGCGTGATGCGTTCGCGCGGCGTGGTCGCCGCGATCATCAGTGCGTGGGAGAGTGACTGTCCGGCAAGGTCGATGCGTCCGAGACGGGCAATCAGCGCGGCCTGTCCAGCCGGGCGCATCGCGCTGCGGTCGATCTGAGCCTCGGCTGTTGCGAGCAGACCCCACGCGATGCCCGTCAGCTCCGCGATGCGACGGTCGATCCGTTCGACAAGCTCGGCGGCGCTCGGGACGACGCGCTCAGCGGCCCGGGCGGGTACCTCGGCGGCAGCACTGGCAACGTGGTCGCAGTTCGGACGCTGCTTGGTGTGGCCGATCGACGTCACGACCGGCGTTCCGAGTGCAGCGATTGCGCGGCAGAGGCGCTCATCAGAGAAGGGCAGTAGGTCTTCGACGCTGCCGCCGCCACGCGCCAGAATGATCACATCCACGTCGGGCTCCATGTCGAGCCGCGCCAAGGCGTCGATCAACTCGGGCACGGCGTTGACGCCTTGAACGAGGGAGTACGAAACGGCGATCCGGGTTGGCGCAAAGCGATCCCGCAGGGCGCGGATGACATCTGCCTCAGCATCCGAGCCGCGGCCAGTCACGAGCCCGACACGGCGAGGGAAGCGCGGTAGTGGCAGCTTGCGCTCCGGATCGGTGAGCCCGTCTGCCACCAATCG
>JAEMTW010000055.1:0-5523 GCA_016462095.1 Thermoleophilia bacterium | reverse complement strand
CTCGTGGACGCGTGCGAGCAGCTCGCCTTCACCGGCGCCGCGAATCGCATTGACATCGAGCGAGACCGAACCGTTCTTGGCGTAGACGCGAATTTTTGAGTAGCGGGCCTGGATTAGTTGGCCCTCGTGCGGCAGCTCAGCAATTCGGTCGGCATTGCTCTTCCAGATCACGCACTTGACGAGCGCCTCGCCGTCGGTCAGATCGAGATAGACGTGCCCTGACGACGCGCGAAAGCACTTCTGTACCTCGGCCTCGACAACGCCGCCACCCAAGTCCTCGAGCGCCCCCTCGACGCGGCGCCAGATCGCACTGGGCGATTCGGCAACCGCGTCGACGGTGGGGATCTCCACGCGCTAGGAGACGGCTTTGACTGTTTCGGCGATCGTCTCGGCCGTCGGGACCGAGCCGCCCAGAACCTTCTCGCCCTTGGGACCGGTGATGACGAACGCCGGCGTGCCACCGAAGCCCTGCTGGGCCGCGACGACTTGGACGTCCTGAATCTCGGGGCTCCAGAGAGCCTCGTTCTGGCGGTCCTTATCGAACGTGGTCAGATCGAGACCGAGCGCCGTGGCGATGCCGTTGCAGAAGGCAGGCGTTGCATACTCGGTCATCTCGTCCTGCTGGTTGATGTACCAGATGTCCTGATACTCGAACAGCTTGTTCTGTTGCTGGGCTGCGATGCCACACTGGGCCGCCAGCACGGAATCCGTGCCGAGGATGGGCCAGATCCTAAACTGATACTTGGCCTGGCCGGACTTGACGAGGTCGGTGATTACCTGAGGCATGAAGTCGAGAGCGAAACTCTGACAGGCTGGACAACGTAGGTCGGCGTACTCCGTGATCGTCACCGGCGCGGCTGGATCGCCGAGCGTGTTGCCGTTCTGAGGGATGCCCTCAAAGCGTGCGGCGACCTCTGTGACGCCCTTCAACTTGCCGGCTGCGACGTCGGTCGCGCTGGCACCGCTCCCACTGCTGGGGGTGCTCGACTGCTGGGAGAAGTAGATCAGGACACCAGCAGCAATCACGGCGACGACAGCGGCGACACCGATGATCAGCCAGAGGTTGCGGCGCGACCCACCATCCTTGGTGTATGGCTTCTTCGGGGGAGGTGGTGTTTTTGCTGTGTCGGCCATGGTCTGTCCTCGTCGGTCTCGGATGCGTGCCCAATCCTAGCGTGCGTACGGCATGTAGAGGATTAGGCGGACATCACATCCGCGCGGTTGTGATGTCCTCTTGTTGGCCAGCGACCGTTGGTGCAGGGGACATCACAACCGCGCGGATGTGATGTCCGCCTAGGGCTTACGCGATCGTGACGTCGTCGCAGAGGTAGACGTCCTGGATCGCGTTGAGGAGTGCAATGCCCTCGTTGCGCGGTCGCTGGAACGCCTTGCGACCCGAGATCATGCCCATGCCGCCAGCGCGCTTGTTGACGACCGCCGTCGAGACTGCGTCGTGCAGATCGTTGTCGCCGGAGGCACCACCCGAGTTGATCAGTCCTGCGCGACCCATGTAGCACCCAGCGAGCTGATAGCGGGTCATGTCGATCGGGTGGGGCGTCATCAGGTTCTCGTAGACGCGCTTATCGGTCTTGCCAAAGTTGATATCGAGGAAGCCTGGGGCCGCCGTCTCCGGCGCCTTCTGCTTGATGATGTCGGCTTGGATCGTGACGCCGAGGTGGTTGGCCTGGCTCGTCAGATCGGCGGCGGCGTGATAGTCCGGGCCGCCATCCTTCGGGGAGAAGGCGCTGTTGCGGAGGTAGCACCACAGCACAGTCGCCATGCCCAACTCGTGGGCGGCCTGGAAGGCGTCGGAGACCTCCATGATCTGACGCTTCGACTCTTCCGAACCAAAGTAGACCGTGGCGCCGACCGCGACCGCGCCCATCTCGAACGCCTGATTGACCGAGGCGAACATGATCTGGTCGTAGCCATTCGGATAGCTGAGGAACTCGTTGTGGTTGAGCTTCAGCATCATCGGAATGCGATGTGCGTACTTGCGAGACACCGAGCCAAGCACTCCCAAGGTCGAGGCCACTGCGTTGCAGCCACCCTCAATCGCGAGCTCGACAATGTTGGCCGGGTCGAAGTAGTCGGGGTTCTTCGCGAACGAGGCGCCTGCGGAATGCTCGATGCCCTGATCGACCGGCAGGATCGAGAGGTAGCCGGTGCCGCCGAGGCGCCCAGCGTTGTACATCGTCTGCAGATTGCGGAGCACGGGCACGGAGCGATCACTGTCGCGCATCACACGCTCAACGAAGTCGGGGCCCGGAAGGTGCAGACGATCCTTGTCGATCGTCGTGCAGGTGTGTCCGAGCAGATCGTCGGCTTTATCGCCGAGGATCTCGCTAATTCCATCGATGCCCATGCCAGCCACAGTTGTTCCCTCCAGTACGTATGTTTGCAGAATACCGATTCAGTCGAAGTACGTGTCCTCGTGACGATAAGGAGGTGCGCAGCAGCACAGCAGACGGAGGTCTGTGTGTGCAGAAATCTGGTGCCAGGCGCCGGGTGGAATCAAAATCGCATCACCTGGTGCCACGTCGCGCTGTTCGCCGTCAAGTTCCATCGTGGCCGTGCCCTCGAGGATGAAGTAGATCTCTTCTGCCGCCCCGTGGTAGTGGCGGACGGTGGCTGTACCAGCCGGCAAGGAGGCCTCGGCAAGGCTCTGATTCCGCGTCGGTTGATGCACGACGTTGAGGAGTTCGCGAATGGTCGAGCCGTCTGCGGTCACGAATGGTTCCGCGTCGGCGTTGAGGTTGCGTACCTGCACGGCTAGCCTCGCTGTTCGAGTTGGGTGAGGGCGAAGCGGGCCGAGCCGCGCAGCGCGCAGAGGTCGTCGAGGATCACACGCACCGCCATTCGCTCGAGCAGACCGTCGTACCGCCCCTTGGCCTGAAACGCCTGCAAGAAGCCGCCGCGCCGAAGAATTGGCAGGATCTGCGGAGCGATGCCGCCACCGATGTACATGCCTCCCGTCGAAAGCAAGACGAGTGCGAGATTGCCGGCTTGTGCACCGTACGCGTGGACGAACATCTCCAGCGCGAGATCGGCGCTGGGGTCGGAGCCTGCCAGGGCTGCCTGTGAGATCGCAACCCCAGGATTGCCAGCGGTCATCGCGGCCAACAGGTCGGCTCCGGCCTGTGCACGCCCCGTCTGTGTGACGAACTCCCAAATGTGTACGAGACCGGGGCCAGAGACCACGCGCTCGGCGCTGACGTGCTCCCAGTCGGGGTGCTGCTCGCGGAGGTACAGCAATAGTGCGTCCTCATGGGAGCCGCGCGGGCCATAGTCGATATGGCCACCTTCGCTGGCGAACGGTTGCCAGCGGTCGCCGATTGCAACCATGCCAGCAATGCCAAGACCTGTGCCCGCCGAACAGACTGCGCGATTGCCTCCGAGTCCAATCGTGTCCGGCTGCAGTTCCTCGAATTGATCGGGCCCGAGCTCGCTGATGCCCCAGGCGTTGGCCAGCAGGTCGTTGAGTAGGAATCCCTCGGCATGGCCAATTGCAGAACGCACCTCGTCCTCGGAGACTGCCCAGGGGAGGTTGATTGGGTTCGACTTGCCACCGACAACGGGAGCGGCAATACCGATCGCCGCGACGGCAACATCGCCTGGATAATCGAGCAGATACTGCGCGACAAGTGCTTCAAGTGAGGCCGAGCCGGGCACGTCGTAGACGTGCTGATCTTCCAATACGACGGGACCGGCGCTCGCGCGAACGCGGGCAAGGCGTGCGTGCGTACCGCCGATATCGCCGGCGAGAACCGTCGACTCACTCACGCGACGATGGCCACCCGGTCCAGCGCCTGCAAGGCATCCTCATACCCAAGTGGTGCGGCATAGACCGTGTCAAGGGCCTCGTGCAGTTGGCCCGAGCTACACGGATCGCCACTGCCGGGAGAGATCGTCATACCAGCAACCGAGACGCCCTCGACCGGTGCGTGGCCTGCACCAGGACGCAGCGTCACGTTGACGTCGGCGCGCACAGCAATCCAGGCGGCGAGCAGCATGGCGGACGGCGAGTGTACGTCGCCGACGACATCACCCGATGGAACAAACGCAAGCGTTCCCTGTGCCTGTTCGGACTGAAAGCCTGCACTGATGCGTCGCCGCCACTCGAGCGTGCGGAGCCAGGCGAGGTCGCGAGACGGATGCTTGAGCGCAACCTCGTGGGCGAAGGCGATGGCGCGGGCGGGGTCGGGGTCTCGATCGCTATCGAAGACGGTCACGTGAGCGGTCTCGGAGAGCGAAAGCGCGACCTCTCCATGGTCGTAGCCCGGCAACCAGGCGACCGTTGGAAGCCCGCGGGCGAGCAGCGGAGCGACCAGCGAGCGCGCATGCGCGAGACGACTGGTGTTCGCGTGGATATTGATGTCCTCGACGAGCACGTGCATGCCGGCGTCGCCCACTTCGATCAGGCGCACACGAACCTCGGCATCGAGCCGGTCTTCTTTGTGCTCGATCAAGCGAATCATGCGTGCTGGGTGCAGCGCAGTCTCGCGCGTGCCGGCCTGGTGCGCAGTTGCGCGGTGCGGATCGGGAGCGACGATCAGGTTCATCGTGCGCAACGAAACGTGATCGCCACCGAGGTGATCGGCTTGGCGCAGCAGTCGGCCAATCGAGTCAGCGACGACATCGGTCGACGTGTCAGAAGCCTTCCAATGCAACCCGGCATCGAGCTCTTTCGACGTGGAGATCGCGCGCGTCATAGTCGACGCCACTTTCTGCCGTCGGCTCGAATCAACGCTTCGGCCGAATCTGGCCCATGCGTGCCCGCGGCATACGGCTCGAGTGGAACCTCATTCTGCTTCCACGCCTCAATCACTGGATCGACGATCCGCCAAGCCTGTTCGACCTCATCGGCTCGGGTAAACAGGGTTGCATCGCCACGCAGCGCATCGAGAATGAGACGCTCGTAGGCCTCTGGCGTTTCGCGGGTAAACGTCTCGCCGTAGAGGAAGTCCATCCGGACGGGGCGGAGTTGTGTCTCCGCGCCGGGGGCCTTCGCTTCGATGCGGAGGGAGGCGCCCTCGTTTGGCTGGATCGACAGCGTCAGCAGGTTCGGCCGGATGCTCTGAGCGACCTTCGGATCCGAGAAGGGCATATGCGGCACGGGGCGGAAGGCGATCGTGATCTCCGTCGAGCGGCGGGGCATGCGCTTGCCGGCTCGCACATAGAACGGTGTGCCAGCCCAGCGCCAGTTGTTGACCTCGAGTTTGAGTGCGGCGTACGTCTCGGTGGTCGACGTGGCAGGCACGTTGGGCTCCTCGAGGTATCCCGGGACGTGGCCTCCGTCGACATCGCCCGCCGCGTACTGACCGCGTGCCGAGCCAACGCAGCGAATCGACTTTAATGCCTTCTCTTTTTCGTCACGGATCGAATCGGCATCAAACGTCGCCGGTGGCTCCATCGCCGTCAAGGCGACTAGCTGCATGGCGTGATTCTGGATGATGTCGCGGATCGCGCCCGACTGGTCGTAGTAGCCAGCACGCGTACCGATGCCGAGATCTTCGGCTGCCG
>JAEMTW010000054.1:9378-9693 GCA_016462095.1 Thermoleophilia bacterium | reverse complement strand
TACTTAAATTTGTTATTTAATAAAAAATTAGATCTTTGAAATTATTTAATCAAGATCAACCGGCCCGAGCTCGGCGAACAGGCTCTCGTCGAGGGAGCCTGTGATCTCGTTGGCATGACCCGCGCCCTGATGGCCGACCCCGACCTCGTCAACAAGCTGGAGCGGGGCGAGCGCGATCGCATTCGCATGTGTGTCGGCCAGAACGTCTGCATTGCACGACGCATGCGAAAGTTTCCGATCGCCTGTGCGCAGAACCCGACCTCGGGCATGGAGGCCGAGCGCGCGGCGCAACCGACTGCCAACCCTGGACACGTG
>JAEMTW010000054.1:2244-9368 GCA_016462095.1 Thermoleophilia bacterium | reverse complement strand
CCATGCCGCCGAGCGTGGCCATCGTGTGACGCTGCTCGAGGCACGCGACGGGCTCGGTGGGCAGATCACCCGCACGGCGACCCTGCCCGTGCTCAGTTCGCTCAACGATCTCTGGCAATGGCGTGCGAACGAGCTCGACGTACTCGGCGTCGAGGTGCAACTCGGTGTCACGGCCGACGCCGACACGATCGTGGCGCTCCAACCAGACTTCGTCCTCGTGGCGACAGGCGCCCGGCCCGCTTCGCCCGAGCACACCATCGCAATTGATGACTGGCTCGATGGCACGCCCATCCCCGATGGCAACGTCCTCTTGGTCGATGAGGAGGGCAGCCGCAAGGGCTGTGGACCGGCCGAGGCGCTCGCGCTCGCGGGGCGCCACGTGACGCTGATCCCCGACGGTATTGCGCCGCTGCAGGAGATCGCCGAGAACCACGCCGAGCGCCCCGTCTTCAAGCGCCTGCACGAGGCCGGCGTGATGATCCTCTCCGACGTCATCGTCCAGAGCATCGCCCCGGGTGCCGTCACGATCGTCGGTCGCTACGACGGTGTCGAGCGGACCCTCAAGGCACCCGTCGTCCTCCATGCGGGTCGCCATATCGCCAACGACGCACTCTGTCTCGAACTAACCGAGCGCGGCATCGATGCCCGCCCGGTCGGCGATGCCCGCTCGCCGCGCCGCTGGGAGGACGCCATCCACGATGGCTATCTGACCGGCGCCAGCATCTGATTCGCAAAAAGCCGCGTTTTGCAGGCATTTTGTGCGTAACGAGGTGGAAACGAAGCGCTTCGGCTTCACCATGGCTACGACGTAGATCCTGCACCAGTCAGCCCCCGAATCGGGCGTGGCTTCACCGCGTGATCACCCCAGAGGCCCCGCGACGTCTGGCACACCCAGAACACTTCGTCGTGACCACTCCCTGGCACTAGGAGTTCGATCATGGCTCTCGTCGACCTGCACCTTCACTCGAAAGCCTCGACAGAAACGGGCAACTGGTTTCTGAAGAACGCGCTTTTGCCCGAGTCGTACACGAGCCCCGAGGATGCCTACCAGAAGGCGAAGCGGCTCGGCATGGATTTCGTCACGCTGACAGACCACGACACGATCGCCGGCGTCCTCGAGATCGCGCATCACCCCGACGCCTTCATTAGCGTCGAAGTCACGACGCGATTTCCTGAAGATGGCACGCCGCTGCACGTGCTCTGTTGGAACATCACGGAGGCCGACTTCGCCGCCATCGACGCCGTGCGCTCCGACGTCTACGCCCTCGTCGAGCTCTTGGAACAGCGCGTCATCACGCACGCCCTCGCGCATCCTCTGTTTCGGATCGGCGCCGACCTGACACCCTCACACCTCGAACGCTGCCTCCTGCTGTTCCCGATCTGGGAGGGACGTAACGGTGCGCGGAGTCGCGATGGCAACACGACTGCCGTCCGGATTGCCGAGTCGGCCACCCCCGAGTTCCTTAGCAAGCTGGCTGAGAAGCATGGTCTGACGCCTCGCCGCCCCGAGCAGCGCTCGCTAACTGCTGGCAGCGACGACCATGGTCTGCTCGACGCCGCCGCGACGTATACGGAGACACCACCCGCAGCGACTGTCGCCGAGCTGATGCAGCACATTCGGATGGGCTCGACCACCCTGCGCGGGCAGCACGGGTCGACCGCCGCCCTCTCGCACGCGATGATCGGCCTGGCCATCAAGGCCGCGACGGAGCGCAACTCGTGCCCCGTGCCACAACAGTTGCGTGGCTTGGTTGGAGACATGCTCGAGTACCCGCTCCCAGACGACGACGTCGAGCTAGATGACGACGACGAGCTGCATGAGAGCGGCGAGGAGCAGACGAGTGACCTCGAGGATCGCATTCGCGCCGACAAGGATGTCCGCCGCGCCTGGCGCAAGACCTATCACATCCCCGAGGGTCCCGAGCGGAGCCATGCTCGCCTTAAGATCGCGGCCACGTGGGCCCAACGGGAGCTGCTGACCGAGGTTGTTACCCCCACTGATGGCGTTGGCGGTATCGCCCGAATCGGGCACAGCATCGGTCTGCTGTTTGGCGCAATGACGCTCGCCGCGCCCTACCTGACCAGCGCGGGCTACCACGCTGCCGAGGCTCGTCATGCGCGCCTGATCAATAGCGAGTTCTTCGGCGACGATCCTCGCAGCGTCTCCCCACCACGCGCATTGATGCTGACCGACACCTTTACCGAGCTGAATGGTGTTGCAGGAACGATGCGTCGACTCGCCGAGCGAGCGCCAGCGCTGGATCTGCCGATGACGGTGGTTGCGGCGGGTGACCGCGCTGCACAAAAGCCAGGCCTGATCACGCTCAAGCCGCTGATCACGCTGCCTGTTCCCGCCTATCAGGACGAGAGCCTCGCGCTCGGCTTTCCTTCGATGATCGAGCTGATGGACATCATCGAAGAGTCGGGTGCGCAGATCATCCACGCAGCCAGCCCGGGCCCGATGGGCCTCGCGGGGATGCTTGCTGCGCGAGTCTTGGGGCTACCGTTTGCGGTGACCCATTCGACGCAGCTCGCGCGCTATACCCTCACGTTGACAGGCGATCGACTGGCCGCAGAGGCTGTCCGTGCCGCCTCGACGTGGCTCTACCGTCAGGCCGATTTGGTCTTCGCTCCGACCGCGATGATCGCGGAAGGACTCGCCCACGAAGGCATCGACGCCGACAAGATTAGGATCTTCGGACGCGGTGTTGACACCCAGCGCTTTGCGCCGACGCACCACTCGTGGTTTGCCCGTCGCACGATGACGCGCGATGCCGACGCTGTCGTGGTGCTGGTCGTTGCCAGGCTCTCGGAAGAGAAGGGCATCGACCGCCTGATTGACGCCGTCAACATGATCGCTGGCGAAGGCCATCCGGTCCGCCTCGCGATCGTCGGCGACGGCCCTGCGCGCGATGCTCTGGCCGCCAAGTTGGAGCACTCTCCTCACCGGCTGTTGGGTCCGATGACGGGACGACGCCTCGCTGCGGTCTACGCCTCGGCGGACGTGTTTTGTCTGCCTTCGGTGTCGGAGACGTTGGGTCAGGTCGCGCTCGAGGCACAGGCGAGCGGCCTCCCCACCGTCGTGCCACGCGAGACAGCGCTGGCCGAGCAGGTGATTGACGGTGTCACCGGGAGCCACGCACGGAGCGCCTCGGTCAAGGATATGGCGGCCGCGCTACTCCCAATCGTGACGAACGCAAAGCTGCGCAAGACGATGAGCGCTGCTGCTCGGGCAGCGATGGTTTCGCGCCCGACGTGGGACGACATCATTAAGCTGCTCGGCAGCGACTACGCAGACCTTCAACGCGGTGCCAACTACGCCCCGAATGGCCGTCGGCGCTCGATCGAATCGGGAGTGATGTAGGCGTTGAACGTCGTCGACGTGACGCAGTGGTACGCACCTAAGTCCGGGGGCATTCGGACCTACCTGCACGCCAAGGCAGCGTACGCCCAGGCGCAGGGATTGCGTCACGCAATGGTGGTACCAGGTACGACGGCGAAGGTCGACCGCGTCGCCCGTACGCCGATTGTGGTCGTGCCGGGGCTGCCAACGGCGCAGGAGACGGGGTATCGCTTGATCCCTCATCCGCGTCCGATCATGCAGGCTCTCGATCGCCTCCAGCCGACCGTGCTGGTTGTTCACGATGCCACGGCATTCCCGCGTCGACTCTGCCGCTGGGCGCATACGCGCGGAATTCCTGTCGTGCTGATCGTGCACTCGGAGATCGAGTCGGGCGCGGCCGGGATGCCCACGCCGCTACGTCTCCCCACGCAACACGTTTTGCGGATCCTTCAATCGCGTGGTCTTGACGGTCCCGATGCGGTGATTGCTACGTCGCAGGCTGTTGCTACGCGCCTGCGCGAGCGGAGCGACGCGCACATCTATGTGTCGCCGCTCGGCGTCGATACGGAGGTCTTCCACCCGCGCGCTCCCGAGGCCGACTATCGCCGGCAGTTCGCCGAGCCGAATGAGACCTTGCTCGTCCACGCAGGACGGCTCTCGTCCGAAAAGCGTCCAACCCTTTTGATCGACGTGCTTGCAGGCCTCCAGGGCGACTGCGTGCTCGCGATCGCGGGCGCCGGCTCGGCCGAACCGGAGATGCGGCGACGGGCCGCAGAACTCGGCGTCACGAAGCGCGTCCGCTTTCTCGGCCATCTCGAGAGCCGGTCCGACCTGGCCCGCCTCTACGCCAACGCGGACTGCTTCGTGCATGTCAATGCAGGCGAGACCTTTGGGCTCGCGCCGCTCGAGGCAGCGGCCTGTGGCTGCCGCGTGGTCTTGCCGGCAGACTGCGGCGTCGCAGAGGTAGTATCGCTCGACGGTTTCCATACGGTCGAGCCCAATAGCGTCTCAGCGCTGGTCAGCGGCGTCAGCCACGCGCTGACACAGCCAGCGCCAGTGCCCGAGCTCGACCAGCTGTCATGGTCGCGGACGTTCGACCGCGAATGGGCCCTCTATGGCCTGCTTGCTGGCCGTGCTGCGGAGGGTATGCACGCCGCGTGACTCGACACGTATTCGCCATTCACGATGTTGCGCCAAGTCGCTTTGACGAGGCCGTCGAGTGGCGTCGCCTGATTGCTGAGCGGACATCAGGTCCGGTTAGCTTCTTGATCGTCCCCCACTTTCATCTGATCGACGAATGGACGGAATCAGTCACGGCCTGGCTGCACGCCGTCATCAACCAAGGAGATGAGCCTGTGGTACACGGATACTCCCACGCGGCAACGCGACGTGGCGATGAGCGCGAGTTTCGGACCCTCAGCGATGGTGCAACTGCTGCACGCATGCAACTCGCGCGGCAGACGCTGGTGACGCTCGGCGTGGATTGTCGCGGCTTCATCGCTCCGTGTTACGCGGCGCCACGCCTGTCCAGTCGGGCGCTGCGCGTCGCTGGCCTGCAGTGGTGGGCGACGCGCGTTTCGCTCAACACTGCGACCCGTTCGATCACCGTTCCGAGCCTCGGCGTCGGTGCTTCAACTGCCACGCGGCGCGTCATCACACCAACGGCCGTGCGCCTCGCAAGCCAGGCAATCCGTCGTGCTCCTCGCATTCGCATCGATCTGCATCCTGCCGATCTACATCATCCTCGGTTGCGTGCCGCGGGCATCGAACTGATTGAGCGCGCGGTCGAGCAGCATGGGGAGACAGTGACGCACAGCGCCATGCTCGACGAAGATTCCGACGGTTCAGGTCGCGCTTAGCGCACGCCGAGATCGCCGCTGAAACCGATGCGGATACCGGTATCTGCGGCAATCGCAGAGGCTGGCTCAGGCACATCCGCAACGGCAAACCGACGATGCTCGTTGCCGTCGGCCTTGCCATCAGCCATCGTGCGCGTAGCGAGCCGGGCGTACATCTCCTCCAGCAACGCTGGCACATAGCGAGCGCTGCGAAAGTCGCCACGGTCGTGCACCGCTACGAAGTGCTCCAGCAGCGCTGCCTCAACAGGCTTGGGCACGGCGATCTGTAACGCCTCCGCACCGCGCTCAAAGATCGCGACGAGCTCGTCTGCCGTGTAGCGCGGAAACTCGAGAGCAGCAGCGTGGGCATAGACAAATGCGGGGTAGTGCACTGCGATCGCATCGATCGCATCCGTCGGGCCCGAGACGATGCAAGCGAATAGCACTGGACGCACGTCGACTGCTGCCGCAAGCGCTGCCAAGGCGACGATCCCTTGATCCTCGGGCACCAGGGGAATCAGCTGCTCGGCATCGTCGACAAAGAGCACGCCACCGCTGGCGGCGGTCACTGCAGCCTGAACGCGAGCCTGCGTCTCCTCAGCGGTCGCGCCAACAAGATCGCCTCGCCGTACCTCCACGACCTGTCCAGCCGGCAAGAGTCCAAGAGCGGCGTAGAGCCGACCAATCAGCGCGGCCACCTGATCCTCTCCCGTGCCCGGATCGCCCGTAAACATCAGGTCGAGATCGTGCGCAATGATCGGTTTTCCAGCGGTCACCCGCACGCTGTTGAGCTGATGAATCGCCACCAGCCGCTCGACGCCGGCCTTGACGGGAGCAAGTCCCACGAGCGCGTCAAGTTCGGCCAAGAGGTCAGGAATCGCGTCGGGAGTCACGGTCGAACTCTACCCACAGCATCTAACCGGCGAGCAGAACCTCGTGCGCGTCCCTGATCCCAATCTGCCGAATCAGCCCGCAACGATCGCGGCGACGCCCGCGAAGGCCACCACCGCACCGACCCGCTGGACGCGCGACAGGTGCTCACTCAGGCGAACACGCGCGAGGATGACTGTCACCACCGGATAGAGGCTGGCCAGCACGACGGCAAGACTGAGGTCGCCAACCGACGTGGCGTAGGCGAACAGCAGCAGTGCGCCCGTGTCCATGATGCCGATAGGGGCGATTGCTCGGAACGTTGACAACGAGGGTCGCGTCGCGCCACGCACCGTCACGACCATGAGCGCAATCAGCAGGATCGGCAGCGAGACGCTCCGCTGCGCTGTCACGCCCCACAGGCCCGACTCTTGCGAGGCCGCGTCGAGCGCGATGTACATGACCGTGCCAATCGCAATCGCCAACAGCGCCAAGGGAATTGCACCGTACTTGCCGTGCTTCGTGTCGCCTACGGAAGCCTGACGACTGACGAGCACCACACCGACGACGGCCAAGACCAACCCGACGACTTGGAGTAGCGCCGGCCGCTCGCCCGACACAAGAACGGCGAAGAGGACGGGGCCTGCCGACGACATCGCGAGAATCGGCGCGATCACGCCGATCGGGCCACGCGAGAGAGCCGCGTAAAACACGACGTGCCCGGCGCTGCCAGCGACACCTGCGATCACGCCCGGAATCCAGATTTGCCAGCCAGGAAACGGATCGTCGAAGAAGAGCAGCGGCAGGATCAGGAGCGCAGTGCCCGTGATCTGAGCCACCGCAGCGACAACAAGCGGGCCAACGTTGCGCGCACGCACGGCCGCCTGAAAATCCGCGACGCCCCAAATCACGGACGCACTCAGTGCGAGAAGCGGCGCCAGCATTCGCTCAGCCTAACGACTTCGTTACGGCGCGACGCCAAGCGCCGTGGCGAGTCCAAGCCGTACGTCATGAAAGTTCTCGAACGGGAGGTACGCATAGCCCTCCTGCTCGAGGTGCTCGGCGAGCGAGGC
>JAEMTW010000054.1:0-2144 GCA_016462095.1 Thermoleophilia bacterium | reverse complement strand
GGGTGCATCAGATTGTCGAAGCCCGACGAGACGATCACGGCCTCGATGTCGTGCGCGTCACAGAAGCTGAGCAACTCGGGGACGCCGGGCCGGACCGAGACGGTGTCGATCAGGAAGGCCACGACCTCGTCTTCCGTCGCCGTGATCGGTGCGACCTGCCGCGCCAGCGTCTCGTCGAGCGTGATCTCGCCGCGAGCAAACGCGGCGTCGACTGCTTCGAAGACGGCGGGTGCGTAGTGGGCACAGAACCAGTCGACCGTGTCCTTGTCCGCGAGCGTGCCGTCAAAATCGATCGCGAGCAGCATCGGCATCACACCACCTCGCCGAGACGTGCAATGCGGACGGCGCGGGTGCGCGCGCCCTCCACCGTCATCACGACAGCGTGCCGCGCTCGGCCTGGCGCGCAATCGCGCGCAGGAGCGACGAGCGCACGAGGCTCGACGCAGGCTTGACGAGGCGCCAGTAGAGCCCAAAGTGACGCTTCGCGAGCGGTCCCACGACGATCCGCGATTCGGTGATCAGCAGCGTTCCGTAATCGGCCCCAGCGCAGCGGATACTGACGGCGACCTTGACCTGATCCAGCGCTTCGGCGGCAACGAACTCCTCTGCCGTGTAGACGCTGTCGCCCGGCTCGCCACCCGGCCAGGGACGCCCAATAAAGCCGAGGCAGACCTCTCGCTCGCTCTCGCCAAGACGCACGAACCCGGGCTCGAAGTCGCCTGTCTCGACAAACGGTTTGTGCTGACCGAGGCTGGCGCCAAAGGTGCGCACGGCAACGAGCAGCCGAGCCACGTGCGCGTCATCGAGGGACGTCGCTCGAATTGCAGCAGCAACGCGATCCGGCGATGCGGCCACGTCCAACCCATGCACAGTGCGGTCCGTCCACGTCGGGACGAGCGTGTCGAGCAGCGTTGGTACGGCGGCGGCGGATGCCATCGGGCGCATCGTATGGGAGAATCTCACGCATGGAGCCCACCGAACGCGACGTGGACCGCCTGATCGGTCCCGCTACACCCCATTTTGCGTACCAGATTCGACAGCGCGTCGAGAATCTGATCGTCGACTTGCCGTCAGATCATCGCGTGCGCGCCTATGCCGATGAGCGCCTTGCCTTGCTTGACGGACTTGGCTACACGTCGTCCAAGGGCGACTGGGGCGATCCCAGCACTCCCGCGTGAGCGGCTCGCTCGACGGCCGCCTCGCACTCGTGACGGGCGGCTCGCGTGGCATCGGCCGCGCGATTACGCTCGATCTCGTCCAGCGCGGCGCCACGGTCGCCTTCTCCTACCTTCGCAATAGCGATGCCGCCGAGGAGACGCTGGCGCAGGTCAAGGCGCTAGGTGGTACGGCCTATGCAATAAAGGGCCGCATCGACGACACCGATCGCTGCAATGCGCTGGTCGATGAGGCCGCCGCCGCGCTTGGCGGACTCGATCTACTCGTCTCGAATGCTGCCTCGGGTGTGATCCGCCCGGTCATGGAACTGACCGAGAAGCACTGGGACTGGACGCTCGATACCAACGCGCGTGCCCTGATGCTGCTGTCGCAGCGTGCGGCACCGTTGATGGAGGCGCGTGGCGGTGGTGGCATCGTTGCGATGTCCTCGCTCGGCTCGTTCCGCGTGCTCGAGAACTACACCCTCGTCGGTGTCTCGAAGGCCGCTCTCGAGGCCTGCGTCCGCTACCTCAGCGTCGAGCTTGCACCGATGGGCATCCGCGTCAACGCGGTCTCGGGCGGCGTCGTCAACACCGACGCTCTCGACAACTTTCCGAACAAGGACGAGATGCTCGCGATGGGCGAGCGCACGCCCGCTGGCCGCATCGTCGAGCCAGAAGACCTCGCCAACGCCGTTGCCTGGCTTGCGGGAGCCGAATCCACGATGGTCGTCGGCCAGACGCTGATCATCGACGGCGGCTACTCGCTGCCTGCCTGAGTCAAAGCGTCACACTCGGGCGCGGTTGTTCCCCTATCGTGTGACGTATGACGAAACGTATGACATTCCCCGTGCGGCGCTGATGGCAGCCCGCCCCATCAGCGTACGACTCTCCGAGGAGATGCTGTCCGCAATGGATCGCTACCTCGCCAGCCCCGACGCAGCAGCAACGATCCGCACACGCACGCAGTTGATTCAAGCCGCCCTCGAC
>JAEMTW010000053.1:8400-9737 GCA_016462095.1 Thermoleophilia bacterium | reverse complement strand
GCCCACGCGGGATATGGCACTACGGTGCACCGAGAGGCCATCACGCGACTGGGGCCGTGTCATGTGCATCGCTTCTCGTTTGCTCCAATCGCTATCGCTGCGTAGATCGCCTGCACAGGCGGGACGCGATGGTGAGCGTGTCGCTGCGCTGCTTTATCTCTGTTGCGGGTATCGGGTGCTCGGCCGCAACGTGAGGGTCGGCGGTACGCAGGTCGATCTGGTCTGTCGGCGGGGGAATCAGCTGGTGCTGGTGGAGGTCAAGCGGCGGCGAACGTCGGCACGCGGCGGTGCGCGTCAGGCGCTTGGCTATGACCAAGCACGGCGACTCCTGCGGGCGGGTATGCAGCTGCGAGGGCGCTACTCGTGGGTCGCTGGAATGCGTGTCGATCTCGTCGCAATTGACGGGTGGCGCGTGCAGATCGTGCGTAGTGCGATCGACGGCGACACGCACCTGTCGGAGTCTGAGCGAGTGATGCTCTAACTAGAGGCTCGCGTGCCTGTCTCGGCCTGACAGGCTCGAGCCATGCTCACTCACGCACGCGCCTACGCCGTTGTTGGACTCGATGCGATTCCGATCGAGGTCGAAACCTACGTCTCCGAACGGGATGGCGCTGGTGCGTTCACCATCGTCGGGCTGCCCGATAAGGCGCTGCAAGAGGCGCGGGCGCGGATCCGTTCGGCGGCGGCCGCGGCGGGACTCCTAATTCACAAGGCCGTGATTCTCGCCAACCTGGCACCAGCGGAGGTGCGCAAGGAGGGAGCCGGCTTCGATCTGCCAATTGCGTTAGCGGTGATGGCGGGGTTTGGTTGGGTCAATCAAGACACGCTTGGCGAGGTTGCTGCGGTCGGCGAATTGGCCTTCGACGGTCGTCTGCGGCCGGTGCCAGGCATCCTCTCGATCGCGGAGGCGGCGGTGCGCGATGGTCGCTCAACGCTGCTGTGTCCCGAGCAGTGTGCCCACGAGGCCTCGCTGGTGCCTGGCTGTCGGCCGATCGGCTGTGCCACGTTGCGCGAAGCCGTGCGGATTCTCAATGGTGAGGACGTGCCGCGCCCGATTGTGGCGCGCGAGCCGCGTCCCAGCGAGGCCGTGCCCGATTTGATCGACGTGCGGGGCCAACCGTCGGCTCGACGCGCCCTGGAGATCTGCGCGGCTGGTGACCACAACCTATTGATGATCGGTCCGCCAGGTGTCGGCAAGACGATGCTGGCGAAGCGCCTGGCGGGGATCTTGCCGCCGCTCGACGACGAGCAGGCGTTGCTGACTACGCGGATTCATTCGGCGGCCGGTGTGCTGCCAGACGGCTCGGGGTTGCTGCGCACGCCACCGTTTCGTGCAC
>JAEMTW010000053.1:0-8390 GCA_016462095.1 Thermoleophilia bacterium | reverse complement strand
CCGCATCACTCGGCAACGATGGCAGCACTCGTTGGCGGTGGTGCCAAGATCCGGCCCGGTGAGGTCACGCTCGCGACGGGTGGTGTGCTGTTTCTCGACGAGTTGCCCGAGTTTCGGCGCGATGCACTTGAGGCCTTGCGGGTGCCGCTCGAAGATGGCGCCGTACGGATTTCCCGCGCGTCGGGTTCGCTGCTGCTGCCAGCGCGTTTCGCGTTGATTGCGGCGATGAATCCGTGTCCGTGCGGGAGTCCAGAGCCCGCGGCGTGTACGTGTTCACGCGAGCGTGTGCAGGCGTATCAGCGAAAGGCCAGCGGACCACTGTTGGATCGCATCGATGTTGGCGTACACCTCGCCCGTCCGGCACCAGAGGTGCTTCGCAGCGACCAGCCCGAGACGACGCTACAGGTGCGCGAGCGTGTGCTGGCGGCCCGGGCTTTGCAAGCGACGCGTGGGTTCGTCAACGGACGCATCCCGGTGGGGAGGCTCGACGAGTTGGCTGCGCCGAACGAACAAGGCCAGCTCCTGCTCGACCAGGCGGCGACGCGACTCTTGCTGTCGCCGCGTGGGGTGCATCGCATCCAACGGGTCGCACGCACGATTGCCGATTTGTCTGGCGAGGTCGAGGTCGGTGTCGACAGCATCGCTGAGGCGATCTCGTTGCGACTGGGCGCGCTGTCATGACGGTGATTGGCTTTGGCTCCGGCGATTACCCCGAACGGCTCTGCGACCTTGCCAATCCGCCAGACCGACTCTTCGTGCGTGCGCCGGTGGTTGCCGAGCGGCTGGCGGTGCTGCTGGCACCACCGTTGGTGGCGATCGTCGGGTCGAGAAACGCGAGTGTCGCGGGCGTGGCGTTTGCGCGCCGTCTGGCGGGCGAGTTGGCTGCGAGTGGAGTGGGGGTTGTCTCTGGGCTGGCGCGGGGCATCGACGCGGGGGCCCACGAGGGAGCCTTGGAGCGGGGTGGACGCACCGTGGCAGTGCTGGGCTGCGGCATCGATCGCGACTATCCGGCTGCCACGATTCCGCTCGCGCGCCGCATTGCGACGGAGGGCGCTGTGCTCTCTGAGTACTCGCCGGGGACGCCGCCGGCACCGTTTCGATTTCCCGAACGCAATCGGATTGTCGCGGCACTCGCAGATGCCACGATCGTGATCGAGGCGGCCGCGCGCAGTGGGGCCTTGATCACCGCGCGGCTGGCGCTCGACCTCGGTCGCGATGTCTTGGCGGTGCCAGGAGCCCCGTGGACGACGGGTTCGGGTGGCACCAACGCGCTGCTGAAAGACGGCGCATTGGCGTTGACGGAGACCGCCGATGTTCTGATTGCTCTCGGCATCGATCCTGGGGCGGCACGGGTTGACGACCCGTTGATCACCGGCCCTGCATCGAAGGTGCTCGCTGCGCTGCGTCGCGAACCGGTCTCGGCGGATGTGCTGGCGGCTCGCTGTGGGTTGACGCCAGCGGGTGCTGCGGCGCTGATCGTGCAGCTCGAATTGGCGGGAGTTATCGTGCGTGAGACCGATGGGCGACTCGTCCCGACGCGGTAGTTGCGCGAAAGGCTGCACGAGTCGCCAAGATCGACAACACTGCACTCAGCAGAACCCCCGTCGCCCACCCCTCCGGAGGAGAACCCATGGCCTTTGAACTTCCCGCTCTCGACTACTCGTTCGACGCACTCGAGCCACACATCGACGCCCTAACGATGGAGATCCACCACGATCGCCATCACAAGGCCTACGTCGACAACGCCAACGCGGCGCTTGCTGGCACCGATTGGGAGAACACCCCCATCAACGAGCTCTTGACGCAGCTGTCGTCGCTACCCGCGGACAAGCAGGGCCCGGTTCGCAACAACGCTGGTGGCCATGCCAACCACACCCTCTTCTGGGAGATTCTCGGTGCCAATGGCGGCGCACCGTCGGGTGCCCTCGCAGCAGCGATTGATGCTGACTGTGGTGGCCTCGACGCGCTCAAGGCCGCGATGACCGACGCCGGCATCAAGCGCTTCGGTTCGGGTTGGTCTTGGCTCGTCGTCGACGGTGGCACGCTGGCCGTGATGTCGACCGCCAATCAGGATTCGCCGATCTCCGAAGGCAAGACGCCGATCCTCGGCATCGACGTCTGGGAGCACGCGTACTACCTCAACTACCAGAACAAGCGCCCGGGCTACCTCGAGGCAATCTGGAACGTCATCAACTGGGACGCAGTCGGCGCAAAGTACGACGCCGCGGTCTAAGTCGCAGAACGAAAAAAGGGCCCTGGCTGCCACTCCTGAGGGAGCGAAAGCCAGGGCCCTTCGTCGTTCTACGCCACTACGCGTGGTAGAGGCAGGAACTGAGGTTGAAAGCCTCGAGCTCGAGCGAGAACGACTACGGCGTCGGGATCCCCGCGATCAAGGCAGCAGCCGCATCGATGACAGTAGCCTGATGGGGCTGTAGATCTTGATAGCCCATGGCGTCACCCGTCTCGTAGAACATCGATCCGCGCGCCTCCGTCTCGATGCCGCTGAGTTCCTCCATCACCGCGAGGCCGCAGAACGGCACCAGCACCTCGGAGTAGCCGCCTTCGTGGGTGAGAGCGAGGCGACCGTCGCAGATCGATCCGGCTGCGTCGAGCATTTGCCGCGTCAGGCGGCCGTAGCCCCGCGGTGACACCATCTGCCGGCCGAGCGGGTCCATAGCGGAGGCGTCGAAGCCGGATGCGATAATGATGAACTCGGGTTGGAAGCGCTCGAGTGCTGGGACCACGACGCGCCGGAAGGCGTCCTCGTAGGCTCCGTTGCCCGATCCCGGTGGCAGGGGCACGTTAAGGCTTGTGCCGACGCCGTCGCCTGTACCGGTCTCCGTCAGCAGACCTGAGTCGACCGGGAAGTTGTTGTCCTGGTGCAGTGAGATCGTGAGGACGCGCGGATCGTCATAAAAGGCGGCTTGCGTCCCGTTGCCGTGGTGCACGTCCCAGTCGACGATCGCGACGCGACTGAGCCCGCGCGCCGCCAGCAGGTGGTGCGCTGCGATCGCCGCGTTGCCGAAGATGCAGAAGCCCATCCCTGAGTCGGCCAGTGCATGGTGCCCTGGTGGGCGCGTCAGCGCATAGCCGTTGGCGACCGTGCCGTCCATGATGGCGTCGCACAGTGTGATTGTGCCGCCCGCAGCGAGCAGAGCAACCTCGTAGGAGCCCTTGCCGAAAGGTACGCCCTCGCCGACGTTCATGTCGGCGTCGCCGCCGTGCATTGCCGACATCGCGGCGATGCGCTCGACGTAATCAGGAGTGTGGAAGCGGCACACCTCCTCGACCGTGGCAGGGCGGGGCGTCAGAGCGACCAGCTGGTCGAGTAGGCCCGTGACGTCGAGCAGGTTGCGGAAGCGGCGTTTGCCGTCCGCGTTTTCGCTGTGGCGTACGTCGGGTTCGTTCCAGGCGGACGCATCCGCATGGTACGGCCCTGAGCCGCGACCGGTGTTGTGCCACGCATAACGCTCATGCCAAAGGAATCCAGTTTTCATGGCGCCATCATTTCATGGTTGAGCGCATTTTGCACGAGGAATTTTCTCGGGCTCCACGCGAACACTGGGGGCTATGCTTTCGCGTGTGCATGATCTCTTCACGGAGCAGGATCGACTCGCTATCAATACGACGATGGCGGCTGGGAGTCGTGCTCAGTTTGATGCGATGCTCGTTGAACAGCCACGACCGTCGGGTGGTAAACGGTGGGTGACACTGATTGGCCTGATCCTGTTAGCGATTGTGATCGGCGTGATCCTCGTGGCGATCATCGGCAGTCTGGGACTTATTGGGCTCGTTGTTTTGGTTGTGGCCTCGGTGTTCTTGGCGCGCATGGTTGCTCGCTGGTGGCACATCCGTTCACTTCGCAACGCTTCGCGACTAAAGGTAATCGGTGGCTATGCAGAGTCGAGGGGCTGGCAGACGGTAGACCAGATAGCGCTCCCTGCAACGACTCCGCTGTTGCGTAACGGCGATCGACGCGAGACGGGTTGGGGCGTACAGGGCACGCTTGGCGAGCAGGTGCATTTCTGCGCTGGCGAGTACATTTTCGAGACGCGCGAGATGTCGTCGGATGGCAATGGCAACACGACGGAGTCATGGCAGCAACATCCCTTTACGGTCGCTGTAATCGACGCGACGCTTGAAGGCATTGGCTCGATGCGGATTCATAAGGGCAAGACCGACGGAATCTGGTCGAAGCTGACGGGGATGGTCACCTCGCTGCAACCGGTTCCGCTAGAGAGTCAGGAGTTCAACTCTTCTTTTCAGCTGCTGGTCTCTGACGATGCGGATCAGATCGCTGTGCGAGAGCGCTTCACGCCTGTGATCCAGGTTGCCTTCATCGATCGCGGCCTCGGTGCGTCGCAGTTCGAGGCCGAGAACGGCGTGCTGGTTGCAGCACGTGAGGGCTCGCCCCACACAGATAACTTCGGGGTATTGATGGATGTGCTGGCTGACGCCATCTGGATGCGTGCTGTCTTTACGGACGAGCCAGCCGGGCGTCTGCCGGATATTGATGCGCTTCGTGCGCTCCTGCTCGGCCCAAACGCCTGATCAACGACTGGTCCTCGACCCGCTACGTCGTCTGCTCAGGTTCGGGTATCGTGTGCGCACGTAGGGTCGTAGCTCAATTGGTAGAGCACTGGTCTCCAAAACCAGGGGTTGTAGGTTCAAGTCCTACCGGCCCTGTTTCGTCAGCGTTGCTGTTTTTTGTCTCGGGTGCGAACGGTCAGCCGTCGCGAAGTGCGCGATACCGCTCATGGAACGCATGGACGTAGCGGTCGTTGTATGGCAGGACGCCGCCGTCTTTGAAGGCGCGCGATGACATGCCCTGTTGGGTGCGTTCGCAGACCGCCCAGTCCTGTCCCGCGAGCAGGTGGCGAAAGTCGACGACGGGGGAGGGATCAAAGCCCCGCGCACTGACGGTCTCGGGGCGAAACAGGTAATGGCAGGTGACGGTCGTGCGGTCTGGTGCCTGCGGGCTGAGCATAAACGTCGAGACGCAGTCGGTGTGATAGTTGACGATCAGGTTTGGTAGGTATGTACAGCCATAGAAAGCGTTGGCGTCATTCTCTTCGAGGCCTGGCAAAAGTGGCAGACCCGATTCGCCGGTCGGCGTGAACGAGTGCAGACCAGGAGCGAGACGATTGCCGTTCCAATCTGGCTCAGCGGGCTCGATCACATCACCCGACTTGTAGAGCGGAACCAGCTGAACAAGTTCGGGATGGATGTTGACGCAGTGCAGACACTCGTTGTAGTTCTCAATGATGATCTTCCAATTGGCGGCAACGTCGTAGACCCTCTTGGAGCCGACGACAAGTTCGCCCACGCCGTACCGCTCCCACTGGAACGGATCGTCGCTGGCGTGGCGCGCCAATTGATCACGCAGTGGGGGAGTGGTAGCTGACAGTGTCACCCAGACGAAGCCATCCCAGGTCTCGAGGGTAACGCTAATGAGGCCAAGGTTCGCGCGATCGAGCGACTCGTCGTCGGCGACGTTTGGCGTACCGGCAAGCGCGCCATCGAGGCGGTACGACCAGGCGTGGTACGGGCACACGAGCGTGCGACCAGCAGAACCAGAGCCATCGCAGAGGCGGGCGCCACGGTGGCGACAGGCATTGAGAAACGCACGCAGCACACCCTCCCGGTCGCGGACGAGAACGACGCTCTCACCGACGACATCGACGACAACAAAGCCACCACTGGCAATGTCCTCTTCGCGCCCGACGCAGTACCAACCCGAGTGGAAGATGCGTTCACGCTCGAGTTCGAAAACCTCGGGTGCGTAGTAGTCGGCGCCAACGAGCGTCCGTGGAGTCGGCCATGCCTCCCGTGCATTGGTGTATTCGTCTGCACGCATGTAGCGATTCTAGTGTGGTTTTGGTGGGATCGTCCGCGTTGCTGCTATCCCGTAATGCTCGCGCTTTGGTACCGCTACCTGAAGCCGATACGCAGCCATCAACGTTGAAGGCTGGCTGCCCCATCAGGAGTGGGCTGTCGACGAGCAGGTGGCTCGGCTACACGCTAGGCTTTTTTCTGTGACGCGCCTGACACGCATCGGGATCATCGGGTGTGGCAGTCATGCCGTCCAAAACCTCTATCCGTGCTTCCGGCTCGCGGTGCATAACCCGCCAGAGATTCTTGGTGCCGCGATTGGTGATCTTGCTGAGGGCGGTGCAATTGGGGACCTGGTCGCGTGTTGCGACATCGATGAGGAGCGGGCGACCCGCTGTGCACGCGATTTCGGCATTCCTCGCGTCTATACGAATCACCGACAGATGCTCGAGCAGGAAGACCTTGATGGGGTGATCGTGGCGATGCACCCACGGATCCAGCCCGCCGTTGCGATCGACTGCCTCCAAGCGGGGCTCGACGTTTTCGTCGAAAAGCCGCCAGCCCAAACAGTTGACGACTGTATTGCGTTGCAAGAGGCCGCTGCGAAGGCGGGCCGCAACGTGATGGTTGGCTTTATGAAGCGCTTCTCCGAGCCGTACCAGCGGGCGCTTGCGATCGCACAGCGTCCCGAGTTTGGGCCGCTGACCGCGTATGAGGGGCGCTGGACGTTTGGAACGTACCCACCACGATCCGTCTACGACTTCCTCAACGGCTTTGGCTGTCATCACCTCGATCTCGCACGATTCTTCGGCGGTGACGTCAAGTGGGTGATGGCTGCGCGCGCCTCGCAGATGCCGGGAGACACGCACGAGTGGACTCCCAGCGCTCTCGACCTTCCGGTCGTCGGCTCGGCCTGGCGTGACATGTCGGCGCTCGTTGAGGGGAGAGAGCCACCGCAGGAGGAGGCGTGGGCCTGTCTCGTTGGCTTCGAGAGTGGTGCGATCGGGACGTTGCAGCTGAACTGTCTCGAACGGTTGAATGAGCGTGTGGTTCTGACGGGCCACCGCAGCGTCGTCTTTGTTGATGGCTGGCGGCGTGTGACCGCGTGGATCGACGGAGCGGAGACGCCCGAGATCTGGGAGCCCAGTGATCAGCTACCGCTCGACGCGCTCGATCCGCGGCACCTGCACGGGTTTGCCGGCGAGATCCGCCACTTCGTCGAGTGCGTCCGCGATCGCAAGCGCCCGGACGTCACAATCGACGATGGCCTGGCTGCGATCCGCTTTGAACTCGCGATCAAACGATCGGTCGCCGAGAACCGTCCCGTCGACCTCTAACACGGAACCGGATTTCGCGGTGGAGTTCGCACGCCTGATTGTCGTGTGGCTCTGCTCGCGCGACCGACCGCTAGTACAGGCTGGCTTACCAGTGATCCCAACGCACGACCTCGGACAGGTCGCCGCGCGCAGCAGCCTTGAACTCGGTCCCGAGGGTATAGCCAAGTGTGATCAGGGACGTCTGCGTAACCTCGGCGAAGGGGATGCCGAGGATCTCGGCGACCTCGCGCTCGTAGGTGAGGTGCAGTGTCGTCCAACACGTTCCCATGCTGCGGGCTCGCGCGGCGAGGCAGAAGCTCCAGCCGGCCTGCACGATCGAGCCGTACATCGCCGACTGGCTATCTCCGGGCAACTCATCCAGCCGACCAAAGACGCAGGGAATCACAAACGCGGGAACTTCGTGAAAACGGTCGGCGAGATACTGTGACGACATGCGCATGCGGCCCTGCGGGGTCGCCAGCGCCTCGGCGTCTGGCATCGGACCCGCGTAGGCGGCGTAGCTCTTGCGGTAGAGCTCGGCAATCGCGAGCTTCCGCTCGGCGTCCGTCACGATCACAAACTGCCACGGCTGAGAATTTGAGGCCGTGGGAGCCTGCAGCGCCATCGCCATGCACTCCTCAATCACCTCGCGCTCGACAGGACGGTCAAAATCGAGCCGTTTACGCACGGCGCGCGTCGTCGAGAGCAGTTGATCGGGATCAAGCGGCAAGAGGTTCATGGTGAGAGCCTACCCGAGCGGTGTGGGCATGCGATCATCTCCAGCAGCGACTAGGGGGCGGAGATGAGTGCACATCAGAGAGCGGTGGAGCAAGGGCTTCTCGACGTCGATCTCGAGACGATGTATGGCCTCCCCGAACCGTCGGGCGCAAAGTTCGTCTCGCACGTTGCGCACGGCGATCTGCTGTATCTGTCTGGCACCGTTGCGACCGTGGGTGGCGATGCCTACCTTCCCGGCATCCTCGGTGCGGACTTGACGATTGAACAGGGGCGAGAGTCGGCGCGCCTCGCCTGTGTCGAGTCGCTCCGGGTGATGGCCTTTGCGCTCGGGTCACTGGATCGCGTGGTGCGCATGATTACGCTGAACGGGTACGTCAACTCCACGCCAGATTTCATCGAACAGCCCCGGGTGATCAATGGGGCCACTGAACTTTTGGTCGAGATTTTTGGTCAGGGTGGACTCTGTGCGCGAGCGGCGCTTGGGTGCCAAGGGCTCGCGTTGAA
>JAEMTW010000243.1 GCA_016462095.1 Thermoleophilia bacterium | reverse complement strand
TGATGAGACAGGTGTGACTGTGGTCGCACTCGGAGCGATCGCGTTTCTGACTCAGGGCCTCGTCGATGTGGACTGGAGCCTGCTCGCCCAAGGCGTCCTCGTCTACGCCACGATCGGCGCGATCGCGCCGGCACCCCACCCGCAAGCTCGCATCACCACTCCCACCCGCGCCGTTGCGGGTGCCGTCTGTATCGGTCTCGTCTTGGCGGGGCTCGTCGGCGTGCCAACCTGGCTGAGCGCCCGCGATACCGCTCGCAGTGAAACCAGCCTGATCGAGAACCCGCAGGCCGCGTACGAGGCAGCCGCCAGTGCCCATCGCTATAACCAGCTCTCGGTTGAGGCGTTGCTGGCCGAAGCCGACGCGTTGCAAGAACTCGGCGACACGCAGGGAGCACAGGCTGCGCTCCGCAAAGCAATCGCGCTCGAACCCAAAAACTACGAACCATGGCTCGCCTACGGCACCTACCTCGCCTACGCGTGGGGGCAGCTCGAGCAGGGCCGTGCCGCACTCCAGCAGGCGCTCAAACTGTCGGGCAATGATGGTTCGGTCTATGTAGTCGTCGACACATTGCCGCCCGCAGAGTGAATGCCCGTCCCACCAACGCCATCCGCCCACTAGAGTTGGGGGCTGTGTTCCCCCGACGCACCCCCACCCGCCTGCTCGTCTTGACCGCACTCATGTTCGGTACGTTCCTGCTCGCCGTGCCCTCGGCGGGTGCCGCCAACTGTGGCAAGACGCTGATCAACGAGTACTTCTTTACTGGTCGCCTCGCGTATCACACGCAAGAGTGCTACGCGTCCGCGCTCAAGCAGCTCGATCCCGATGCGCGCATGTACTCAGGCATCATGAGTGCGATTCGTGCTGCCCGCTCGCGTGACAGGGCCGTTGACACGAAGGCCGCTAATCCGACCGTCGAGCCAGATACAACGGACACGACAGCATGGCCGGAGGTTGACACCCCGCCCGTTGACACCCTGCCGATTTACGACGCCGTGCCCCCAACGCTGACCACCGATGCGGGAACCGTGACAGCCGAGTCGCGCGCTGGTGCCATCGTGCCAACTGAGACGACCCAGGCCGCACTGCCGACTGTAACGGCCCCCAATCAGGTACCGCTACCTGTGATTCTGCTCGCTGGCCTTGCCGTCGTGTTGACGCTGGTCGGGCTTGGTGGCCTGACCGTGCGCTGGCTTGACCGTTCCTCCTAATCCGCGGTCGAGTTAGGCGCGCTTGAAGATCAGTGCTGCGTCGTGCCCGCCGAAGCCAAAGCCGGTGGACATCGCGTAGTCGGGCGTCGCCGGGCGGGCCTCGCGAACCAGGTCGAGCTCGACATCTGGCTCGACGAGATTGGCGCACGGAGGCAGGTGGTTGCGGGCAAAGCAGGCCAGCGTGACGATCGCCTCGATCGCGCCGGCTGCACCAATCGTGTGTCCGTGCTGGCCCTTCGTCGACGAGATTGGCGTCTGACCGAGCCCGGCGCGCTGCAGTGCGCGTGCCTCGGCGGTATCGCCGACCGGCGTGGAGGTGGCATGAGCATTGACGTAGCCGATCGCCGCCGCCGTCAGGCCCGCGTCGTCCAGCGCCGCCTGTACCGCTCGGGCCGGCCCCTCGCCTGTCTCGTCGGGACTGGTTAGGTGCCCCGCGTCGCACGACTGGCCGTAGCCAACTACTTCGCCATAGATGTGCGCACCGCGGGCGAGCGCGTGCTCCCACTCTTCGAGCACGAGGACACCGGCACCTTCCGCCATCACAAAACCGTCGCGGGCGGTATCGAAGGGCCGCGAGGCCGCTGCTGCACCATGGGCAAGCGAGGCGATCGCGCCCAAACGGATGTAGCCCGCCAGCACCGACGGCACCAGCGCGGCCTCTGCACCACCCGCCACCATCGCGTCGGCACGACCATCGCGCACTCGCTCGTAGGCCCAACCGATCGCGTCCGAGCCAGCCGCGCAGGCAGTGGCCGGCGCTGCGGATGGTCCCTTGAGGTTGTGCAGCCGGGCTGTCCCAGCGACGGGCGAGTTGACGAGACCGAGCGGAATTGCGAAGGGACTGACCCGATCCAGCCCGCGTTCGAGCAGCGTACGCTGCGTCTCTTCGACAGTCCCGGCGCCACCGTGAGCGCACCCAATCGCAGTACCAATCCGCTCCGGCGCGATGCCATGCTGCCCGGCATCGGCCAGCGCCTGCGCCGCTGCCACCGCCGCAAAGATGCCGACGCGATCCATGCGACGCGCCTCACGCTTGCCAATCACCTCGTCTGCATCGAACTCCAACACGCGCACCCCAGGCAGGGTCGGCAGCCCATCAAGGGCAACGTCCGAACCGCCCGTCTGGCCCACCAGGACCGCATCCCAAAAGCCGCCGACATCGTTACCGAACGTCGAGACGATGCCCAAACCGGTGATTGCGACGCGTCGTTGCATAGAGGCAGTGTGCCGGACGCCATCAACCGACGAGCCTGAGAGGCGTTTCTCAGCCTTTTCTCATCTCTGCACGCAAGGCTGTGCTTGCACAAAGGAGCCCTAGCCATGCGTTACAGCAAGAAGACCATCATCATCGGCACCGTTGCCGCCACCGTCGGCCTCGCCGCCATCGCCGGCCCCGTGCTCGCCGCCA
>JAEMTW010000242.1 GCA_016462095.1 Thermoleophilia bacterium | reverse complement strand
CCTAAAAGGGTCTGACCCCAATAGGAAGCTGATCGACGCGACTAGCGGCGACGGGGGACGCGCACGGTCTGGGAGTTCGAGGCGACGAGGCCGTTTGTCGGCGAGAAGGTCGAGCGAAGGGTGTAGGACACTGCGCGGGTTCTTGAAAGTTTGCGACCCGCCGCCTTGATCACGCAGCGCACGCGGTAGGTGCCGGCCGCGGTGACGCGGCGACTGAGATTGCAATAGCGATCGCCCTTGAAGGTCGCGACCTGGGCGATTGTGCCAGCACCAGTGACGGTGATGCTGGTGGCAATCCCGATGCCTCGCTTCGTAAATGTGATCGTCGGCAACCCCACAGTCAGCACGCGGGCACTGTTGTCTCGGCGCGGAGTCACCTTGGTCGAGGCTGCGCTCGCAGCACTGGTGCCCGCAATGTTGGTCGCCGTGACCGTGAAGGTGTATTCCGTGCCGTTTTTGAGACCCGTGAAGAGACAGGTGGTAGCCCCGGTGGTGGTGCAGGTTGCGCCGCCCGGAGCAGCCGTGCCGGTGTAGCTAAGGATTGACGCGCCGCCACTGTTGGCGGGCGCGGCCCAGCTGAGCGAAACGGTCGCGTCGCCAGGAACAGCGGTGACGGCAGTTGGGGCACCGGGGTCGGTCACGGACGGGCAGACTGCGACTGCAGTGATGTTGCCTCTCACATCGCCGGTGAGTGTGGTGGGGGTCGAAGTGCCTCGTGGGAGAACGGCAACCTCGCCTGCAGATGCGGCGTAAACCGTGACGCTATCGGGTGTCACAGCAATCGACGTCACGCCAAAGGATGTCGTGGTGCCGACTCGTGTCAGGGTGTTGCTGCCGATCGTCGCCGACAGCAGTGAACCGACGCCCACCTCCCCCGTGCCGACATAGAGCGTCGCGCCGTCGGGTGAGATGGCAATCTTTCTGGGCTGTCCCGCCATGCCGTCGTAGAGCATCCCGCTCGTCGAGCCGGACAGTAATGCTGATTCGACCTGAAAGGGCGTATCGATTGCTGTATAGGCCGTCGTCGCCGAGAGCGCGACTGCCTGGGCGTTACCTGCAAGGGCGTAGGTCTTCTGGAGCGTGCCGTCTGAGGTCGACCGCACCTGCAGAGCATTCCCTACCGTGATGTACACCAGCGAACCATCGGGACTCACCACGAGGTCGGTTGGTGCGCTACCCGAGGAGACGCTAAACGCCGTGACGATGGTGTTCGTTGTCGTGTCAACCACGGTCACCGTGCGGGCGGTCTGGTTGGCCACGTAGGCCCGCTTGGCATCGGGCGACAGTGCGATTGCGATTGGTGCGGAGAAACCGGTGATCGTCGCGGTTGCGACGCCGGTCGTGGCATCGAAGGCACGAATCGTGTTGCCACTGCTATCGACGGCGTAGAGCGTGCGCCCTGTGGGAGACACTGCCACGTCAACGAAGTTCGCTCCAGGGACCTCTACGGTCGTGGTCACGGCATTCGTGGAGGTCGAGAAGCGTTGGATCGTGCCGTCGGAGGTTACGAGGTACCCGTAACCCAGGCAGGTGGCGGCAGAGGCGGTGGCGGTGAGTGCGAGCGTTGCCGCCATGGCGACGGCGAGCATCGCCAGAATCCGAACAAGACGCATGTGCCCACTCTACGCGTGATTCCGTTCGAGTCCTGCCCTGGTTAGCGCTGCGCGGACGAGGATTGGTCTCACGACTATGCGCCTCGGTACCGCTTGTGGCCTCGTCCGCGCGCGCAGCGTCGATCGGGGCCTGGCACTGTTGATGCATGGCCCGTGATCTACGCAACCCACCGCGAGCAGATGTGTATGGCATTATGTATGGCATGCATCGTACGACGATCTATCTGCCGGAAGCGATGAAGGCGCGGATTGCCGAAGCAGCGCGGCTTCAAGGAGTCACCGAGGCGGAGGTAATCCGTGGCGCGATCGAGCAGATGCTCGAGCGCCCGCGCCCTCGCGGAGCGCTGTTTGCCTCGGGGCACGCGTTGGATGCCGAACGGGTCGACGAACTGCTGACCGAGACGGGCTTTGGCGAATGGCAGTTGTAGTCGACACCAGCGCGTTGTATGCGTACTTCGATTCGAGCGCGCGTACTCATCTCGAGGTGCAAGCCCTGATCGAGGCCGAGCGGTCGTCGCTGATGGTCACGATGGGCGTGCTGATCGAACTCGATCATTTGCTGCGACGCCGTGTCAACGCGCATACGGCGCGTCGCGTGATGGACGAATTGACCAACGGAGCCTACGAGCTGATCGAGTGCTCCCGCGAAGATCTCCGCCGCGCGCTCACCATCATCGATCGGTTCTCCGATCGGGGGTTAAGCCTGACCGACGCTTCGTTGCTCGAGATTGCCGACCGCAAACGGGCGTCGACGATCTTTACGCTCGACCGTCGAGACTTCGCTGGACTTGTTCGCACTGACGGAACGCCACTCACGATCTTGCCGTAGCGCGCTACGTCCCGAACCGCTCACGGATGACATTGCCGTGGGCCGGGAAATCCTCGTGGTCAGCAAGCGCGAGAATGTCTGGAGCCATCACTGCGAGGGCAGCCTCCGACGCCCGAGCAATTGAGATCGTTTTGGTAAAGGCGGCAGCGGTGACACCGCTCGTCACGCGCGCATAGCCACTCGTG
>JAEMTW010000241.1 GCA_016462095.1 Thermoleophilia bacterium | reverse complement strand
GGCCGTACCGGTGCCCGTAATGGCGTCGGTTGTGGTGCCGCCCGTGGTCGTGCCTGTCGTCGTCTCGGTGGTCGCTGGCGCTGTGGTGGCCGGGGGCGCCGTCGTGGCGGGCGGAGCGGGTGCAGCTGGAGCGGTTGTCGCAGGAGGCGGAGCCGTCGTCGTGACAGGCAGCGTCTCAATCGGCGCGAGCGGCTTCGGCTTGGGCTTCGAGGCGGCTGGGGTCGTCACGGTGACGACCGCGGGAGGGGCCAGCGGCGTGGCGACGACAGGCTGGCGGAGACCCGTCAGCCACGAGGTGATGTACTGGAACGGCGGTACGGCCCAACCGCCGGCTGGATGCAGCTCGAAGTGGAGGTGCGGCGGCGTGCCTTGGGCATCACCACTGTTGCCGAGGAACGCGATCACATCGCCGCGCTTGACCTGCGCGCCGTCCTTCGCGAGCGGCGAGAACCCGGACAGGTGCGCGAAGTAGAACTGGTTGCCGTAACGGTCCGTCAACCAGAAACGGCGGCCGCCGAGGTTGTTCCAACCGACGTTCGACAGGACACCATCATTGATCGCAAGAATCGGGGCACCCGCAGCCCCAAAGATATCGATGCCCTGATGGAAGCCGGTGTCGGCGCGCGGAGCACCGAAGTCGTTCGAGTAGTCGTTCGCGGTCGCGCCCAGCACGGGGAACATGTAGGTGCCGTCGAGCAACTGGTCGACCTGCTCCTGCGTGATCGGCGGAGTCATCGTGAAGCCACCCGCTGGCGGGTCTTGCGAGTCAGAGCCGACGGCGGACGAGATCGGCGCGATCGGTGCTGTCGGCGCAGCCAGCGGATCGCTGCTCGTCAGGGAGGTCGGATCGGGCACGGCCGCGCCCGCATCGGCATAGCCAACCAAGATCTCCGTGCCGGCAGGCAGACCCCGATACTCCTGGCGCACACGCAGATGCAGGGCGATCACGAAGGCACGCGAGGCCTGTGGGCCACGAACCGCATTGACCTCTTCCTCGACGACCAAATCGCCGACACCGGCGATCGTCACGATCTGGTTGGGCGTGGCGACGATCGGCTGGCCGGCGACAACGAGGCCCTCGACCGTCGACTGCAAGCCGCTCTGGGCCTCAGCAGTCGTAATCGCGCCAGCGGCAGCCTGGGAGGTAATCGTCGTCGCGGTGATGAGACCGTCAAGCAGCGTGACACCGGCAGCGCGCGTCGTCGCATCGCCGCGGGCGGCATCGGCCGTCACGGCCACGTTCGTCGTGGAGTCCGAGGTGATGACCGACGCAATCGAAGGATCCGGCTGCGTGGCAAAGCCGCCACTCGCCGTCGCCGAGCCGCCACGCGAAATCGCGGGAGCGTGGGTAATCGGCGCCAGACCGGGGATTCGCACCTGCAAGACGAAGCCAGCGGCGCGCCCCTCAGGCGTCGCGCCTGGAGCATCGGCTGCGCCGGCGCCAAAGCCCACCGCGAGCGAGGCGAGAGCGATCGTGATCAGCGCGGCGACAAGGGTGCTCGGACGGAACTTCACAACCAAAACGGTACACGGCAGCAGCCAATTCGGGGTAGCCTTCCGGTGAAGCGGAGAAAGAGGCAGTGCGATGAGTGATGCGATTGAGGCCCATCTCAGGGAGACGCGGCGCGTAACGCCGCCCGCAGACTTCGTCAAGCACGCGCGCATCACCGACCGCTCGCTGCACGACGAGGCCGAGGCGGACTTCACCGGCTTCTGGCATCGACGAGCGCTTGAGCAGATCAGCTGGTATCGCGAGCCAGCAGAGTCGCTCGACGATTCGAACGCTCCGTTCTATCGCTGGTTTGCCGATGGCACGCTCAATCTCTCGTACAACTGCCTCGACCGGCACGTCGATAGCGGCGGCGGCGAGAAGGTGGCTTACACCTGGATTGGCGAGCCCGGCGACGAGCGCGTCATCACGTACGCCGAGCTGCTGGCAGACGTCGAGCGCGCAGCCAGCGCCCTCAAGGCCCACGGTGTCGGCAAGGGCGACCGTGTTGCGATCTACCTCGGGATGGTGCCCGAGCTGCCAATCGCAATGCTGGCCTGTGCCCGCATTGGCGCGATCCACTCCGTCATCTTCGGCGGCTTTGCAGCCAACGCACTGGCCGACCGCATCCAAGACGCGACGTGCCGCCTCGTCATCACCGGCGACGGCGCCTGGCGACGCGGCTCGATTATCCCGCTCAAGGACATCGTCGATGAGGCCGTCGCCGACTGCCCAAGCGTCGAGCACGTGCTCGTCGTCAAGCGCACCGAGCAAGACGTCGCCTGGCACGACCACGACACCTGGTGGCACGACGCGCTCGCAGCAGCCGAGCCACGCTGCGCACCCGAGGAGATGAACGCCGAGGACGTGTTGTTCATGCTCTACACGTCGGGGACGACCGCCAAGCCCAAGGGCATTGTCCACACCTCGGGCGGCTACCTCCTCGGCGCGATGCTGTCGCACCAATGGATCTTCGACATCCAAGGCAACGACGTCTTCTGGTGCACGGCCGACTGCGGCTGGGTGACCGGCCACACGTACGTGGTCTATGGCCCGCTCGCAAACCACACGACGAGCATCATTTATGAGGGCACGCCCGAGCACCCGACGTGGGAGCGCCACTGGGAGATCGTGCACAAGC
>JAEMTW010000240.1 GCA_016462095.1 Thermoleophilia bacterium | reverse complement strand
CTCCCTTACGTGTGTGAGGGAGCGTCGGTGCGTTGGGGGCAGGGAGGACATGACATCCGCGCGGTTGTGGTGTCCGCCTAGGGTCACGGGTGGCCTGGAGTGGCTGTCTTGGTCGAGTGGGAGGCGCTCACGCACTCGTGGCGGCCCGACTGGAACGACGCTCGCCGAACTGATTACACGCTGGCGGCGTGTTCCGCCTCGAGCAGCGCCTTCGTTCGTTCTTGTCGCGCTGTGAAGACCTTCTCGAGGATGCCCTTGGCGATGGGGGTGGCCATGCGGCCCGCCATCGAGTTTGGCATCTCCCAGTCGATGTGGTCCGTCAGTGTCGTGCCGCCCGTCGCGGTTGGGGCAAAGCGGTGGGTGTGGATGAAGTGGACGAAGTTCGGATTGTCGAACAGCTCGTCGACGATCAGCGTGGGCTCTTCGAGTGCCGTCACCCGGATCTTCCATGGCTGAGCCGTGGGGATGGGGTCCTGGCGAATCATCATCTGCACTTCGGCGCCGAGGACGAGCGGGAAGGTCCCCTCGATCTCCGTCACCTGTTGTGTGGGCGGCGTGACGCTCGGCACGTTGCGCGTGTCGAGATGAAACGCGAAGACGGCGTCGATCGGCACGTCGATGTCAATGGAACCCTCAAAGATCGGCATACGCAGAGTATGGCGTAGCAGTGGGGCTGATTACGACTGAGCCGCTGCGTCTGCCTCGAGGATTCGCTTCGTGGCGGCTTGGCGCTCGACAAACGACTTCTCCATCAGCTTGGCCGCGATGGGAGCGACAAGGCGTCCAGCCGCACCACCCGGCAGCGCCCACTCGATGTGGTCGGTCAGGATCGTGCCGCCGTGCGCGCTCGGGGCGAAGCGGTGCTCGTGGCGGAACTTCGCGAACGGGCCCTTCAGCATCTCGTCGACAACCAGCACCGGCTCGGCCAGCTCGGTGACACGCACGAGCCACGTCTGCGTGCCGGGCATGGGCTTCATCTTGACCTTCAACTCGACCTCGCCACCCTCGACGAGCGGAAACTCGCCGATGATCGAGACGAACTCTTGGCCGTCCGACGCGATGCGCTCGGCATTGCGCGTGTCGAGATGGAAGTCGTAGACGGACTGGATCGGCGCAGCGATCTCGATGGAACGTTCGAAGGTGGGCATACCCTCAGTATCGCCGACCTTCAGCTCGCGGCTGACAACCGGCGAGCGCGCAGCAGCACGGAGTGGGCGTTTGCACCCGTTGCCTCCATGCCGACCCACGAGCCAGACTGGCGCGCCTCGGCAATGGGATCGCTCCACGTTCGTCGCGCCTCGCGGCGCTCAAACTCCCAGCCGGCTGCCAAGAGTGCGGGGGTGGCGGTGACAACACGTTCGCGCGTTGCGGCCCACGCCTGCGCAACATCTTGGCCCAGCGTCTCTGCGCCAAGGTCGGTCAGAGTGGCCGCAGCGCGGGCGATGCGTTCGGAGGCGACGCCCGACGCGCCCTGCGCCACCATCAACAGGAGAGCGTCCTCGGGCCGCAAGAGCGACTCAGTCTGCGAACCGACCTCGGCTGCGCTGAGCCACAGCCCGGCGGCATTGCGGTCGAGCAGCAGCGCCTCCTCGGGCAGGCGGTCGCGCTGAGCAAGCAGGCGGAGTGCCTCCATGCCACGCGTAAAGTCGGGCAGCAGCACGGCGCAACCAGCCTGGGCCTCGGGCATCGGCAGGATGCGCAAACGCAGACCTTGCGACGACTCGTCGTACCGGCGCGACAGAAAGCCGGTGTCCGACCCGGCCAGCGAGGACGCGTCCGTGGCGACGGCCGAGACGACCGGCATGCGCTCCGAGTTTTCGGGCAGCGGGCCCAGCGTCCAGCCCGTGGCGCGCAACTCGAGCTCGATCGCACCAAGCGCGGCGGTTGGCTGCACGCGGGCCAGCTGAGCCGTGCGGTCGATGCCGATCACACCACCCGGTGGCGTGGGGCCAAGCGGCGGGAGCGTGCCCGCGGCACCGGGCTCGATGCCCGTGCTGCGGGCCCAGTCGAGCGGGCTCCAACTCATGCCTGCGCTCGCTCCTCACGCGCCTTCTGCTTTGCCTCCTGAATCCCACGAACGGCCAGCTGACCGCAGGCGGCATCGATGTCGGCGCCCTTCGAGCGACGAAGCGTGTGCTCGATCTTGCGCTTCTCCAAGACGGCCTGGAAGCGCGCCACGCGATCGGGCGCAGAGGCAGTCATGCTCGAACCGGTCGGGTTGTACCAAATCAAATTGACGTGCGTCCCGCCGGGCAAATTGGCGTAGAGCAGGTCGGCAAGGCGCTCGGCCTGCTCGACACGATCGTTGACCTCATTGAGCAAGAGGTACTCGACGTAGATGCGCCGCTTCGTGGCCTGGCGGTAGCGCTTCAGGGCGGCCATCAGGTCCTTGATCGGGTAGCGGCGATTGATCGGCATCAGCTCGGAACGCAGCGCATCGTCCGGCGCATGCAGCGAGATCGCGAGCTTGACCTGCATCGGCTCCTTGATCAGCGCGTCGATGCCAGGAATCCAGCCAGCCGTCGAGATTGCGATCGAACGAGCACCCAGGCCAAAACCGTCGGGGTCGTTCGTCATGTGGCAAAAATCGAGCACCGCGTCGAGGTTCTGGAGCGGCTCGCCGCGAGCGGCGCC
>JAEMTW010000239.1 GCA_016462095.1 Thermoleophilia bacterium | reverse complement strand
GCGTAGACGATGCCTGGGCGCTGCCCGAACATGTCGAGGTAGTACATCGAGGCAGCCATGTTGACGGCGTCGTGGTCGAGCGCGGCGGCGAGCTCTTGCTGGTCGTAGTCGCCACCAACGAGCCGCACGCGCTTGAGCGACGTACCCGGTGGCACGCGCACGGCGCGCAGCGGGGCGACGACGCCCGTCAGTACGGCTTCGCCGAGCGGAAAGTCTGCGATCTCGGCTGGGAAGACATCGCCGACGTGCTTCTGCAGCAGCTGGTCGGTAGCGGTCATGCCGATATACGTCGGCGTGTCGAGGCGTCGAATCGCGGCGGAGGTGCGATCGCCGAGCGCCGTGTGCGCCTCGTCGCAGAGGATCACGCCATAGACGTCGCGGCTGAGGCGATCAGCGTTCTTGATAAACCACGCGTAGGTCTCGATCGTGATCGGTGGCACGAGCGGCGGCTTGGCAACACCGAGCACGGGGTCCCTGAGGCGATGCGCGTAGCCCTGCTCCTTGAGGTCGCGCTTGAACTGGTCGACCAAGAGGCGGCGATGGGTGAGGATCAGAACGCCGGTGATCTTGGCGGCATCGATGAAGGCGGCCGCGGCGACGGTCTTGCCGGACGCGGTCGGGTGTTTGAAGCGGTAGCGGCGGATGGCGCCCGGATCGTGGATCGGCTCTTCGCCCGTCGCGTCATCATCGTCGTCATCGTCATCGTCGTCCGGCTCGTCGATGCCAGCGAGCGCAACGCGCGCAACCGGACTGTCGATGATCCGTGGCAGTTCGACAGGTGCGTCGTCTTCGTCGTCGTCCTCGAAACCAAACTCGCTGTCGTCGTCGTCATCGTCGTCGTCGCCCGAATCGCCGACGACGGCGCCGCTCTCGTCGGCCAACTTCGGCGCAACGTTCTCGGGCTGCTCGAGCTCGTCTTGCTCGGCGCGCTGCGAGCGCTCGAAGTCGCCGATTACGGCGGCGAGCATGCCGGCGAGTGCGTCGACCTGATGAGGACGAAGCGCAAGGCCCGATTGCAGGTGCGGCTCGTCGTCGGCCAAAACGCGCTGCAGGCCAAGCGGAAGGGCGTAGCGGCGGCGATACTCGGCCGATGGCGAGGCGAGGCCCGCCTCGATCTCGTCGGCGGCCTCGAGATAGGCGGTGGCCCAGAGGCTGCCCGCGCGAAGGTCGTCGGTGTCGCCGGGCGCGCGAATGCACTCGCCGATCCAGCGCTCAACTGCGTCGAGCGTCGGACGACCCGTCATATCAACGAACTCTGTGCCTGTAGCCGTATTGCCGGCTTCGAGCATTCACGCCTCCAACCACCTCGCGACACGAGCACGACCTCTGGTCGGCTGTCACTCGGTGGATCTGCGGTGCCCAACGGCACCGAACATGAGTGAAACGTAGCGCACACACCGGTACACACGTCGCGCGTAGCAACCAGCGGCACGCCGGCTGCTACCCTCAACGTATGCGATTTGCCTTTTACGGGAACGTCTCCGACACGCTATCTACCTTCGCCGACCGCCTCAGTGCCGCCCTCGTGGCACGCGGCTACGAGCGCACCGAGGATCTTGGCACTGCCAACCTCGTCTGCAACTTCGTCGACCGCGAGAACGTGCGTCCGTATCGTCGCGAGAGCGCAACGACGTTCTGCGCCGCAATCTACGAGGGTGACGCCCCACCAGCCGATTTCGGCGAGGCAATCAGCGACTACTACCCCGTGCTCGTGCGCGCTCTGTCGAACGTCTCCGTGCGCGTCGTGCCTGGCACCGAGGTGCGCTTCGGCACGATGGAGCAGGGCAACTACGCGATTGCCGACGACGGCTCCGATGCGTTCTTCGCAACGCTCGCCGAGCGCCTCGCGCCGCTGGCCGAGAGCCACCTGGTGATCGACAACATTTGGAATCCCGACCTCGAGCCCGAGCTGTGGAATGGCGATGAGATCACCGAGTCGCTGACGATCGCCGGCCAGCGTCTCGATGCGATGGACCTTTTGCCCGCGCCGTTTCCGATCGAGAAGTACCTCGATAAGCGTGACCTCGAGCACGTCAAGCGCCTCTACTCGATTGGTGGCCTCTCGTACGGCAACCTGTCGGCCCGCAAGGATGCAACGCGCTTCTGGATGAGCGCCTCGGGTGTCGACAAGTCGAACCTGAAGGACATTGGCCGCGACATGCTGCTCGTGACCGACTACGACGAGCCTGCACAGGCGATGGTGATGTCGGTACCGCCCGGCATCGAGCCGCGCCGCGTGTCCGTCGATGCGATCGAGCATTGGAAGGTCTACATGGAGCACCCGAGCGTGGGCGCGATCATGCACGTACACGCCTGGGTTGAAGGCGTCGACGCCACGGAGATCAACTATCCGTGTGGCACGGCTGAGCTTGCCGACGCTGTCGCCGATCTGGTGCGCATCCAGCCCGACCCGGCCCACGCGATCATCGGCCTCAAGAACCACGGGTTGACGATCACGGGCGACACGCTCGAAGAGATCCTCGAGCGCGTCGAGCCGCATATCCTGCGGCACATTCCGATGGCGTAACGCTAAACGCGGTTGAGCCAGGGCCACTCGGAACGCTAGGGGGACACCACATCCGCGCGGTTGTCATGTCCTCCCTACCACCACGCGCCGATCCCTCATCACGCCACTGCAGGGAGGACATGACA
>JAEMTW010000052.1 GCA_016462095.1 Thermoleophilia bacterium | reverse complement strand
GGAAGCCCCAGTCCGCGAAGACCGGTGCCCAGAAGCCCGTGTCCCAGAGGCGGCGATAGGAGTTGACGGTCGGCGACGAGATTGCCGTCAGGGCGCCCAGGTGCTTGAGGATGCCACCGATTGCCCAGAGGCCCATATCACCAGGCATCATCGGGTTCGACGGGTCGGGCGCGTCGAACATGTTCTTGTCGCCCTTCCAGATCGAGAAGTTGTGGTGGCAACCATTGGCGGAGACACCCATGAATGGCTTCGGCATGAAGCACGGGAAGGCGTCCATCTCGCGACCGACCTGTTTGCAGATCTGGCGATACGTCGTGAGGTTGTCCGCCGTCACCTCTGCGCGATCGAAGTTGAAGTTCAACTCGAGCTGGCCCGGGGCGTCCTCGTGGTCGCCCTGGATCATGTCGAGGCCGAGCTTCTCGGCGTACTCCATCACCTTGTGGATCAGCGGCTGAAACTCGGAGAACTGGTCGATGTGGTAGCAGTACGGCTTCGAGAGCCCCGCGACCGACGGTGTCCCGTCCGGGTTGTTCTTCAGCCACATCATTTCGGGCTCGGTGCCGGCGCGCAGGTGCATGCCGGTCTCGGCCTCGAATGCGGCCTGGGTGCGCTTGAGCAGCCCACGACAGTCGGAGGTCAGGAAGGCGCCGGCATCGACGTCTTCCTCGCGACCACGGAACAAGGTGCAGAAGACGCGCGCCACCTTCGGGTCCCACGGCAACTGCGAGAACGTCTCGGCGTCGGGCAGGCCGACGAGCTCGCGCGACTCGGGGCCGTAGCCAATGTACTCACCGTGGCGATCGACGAACAGGTTGGCCGTGGCGCCATAGACGAGCTGGAACCCCTTTTGGGCCATGCTCTCCCAGTGCTTCGCCGGCGCACCCTTGCCCATGATCCGCCCGGTGACCGATGCGAATTGGTAGTAGATGTACTCGATGCCCTGGGCATCGATCATCTTCCGGACCTCTTTAATCTGGTCGCTACGACCAGGTGTCTCGAGGTGGTTCTCTAGATCCGTCATGCTTGCTCTCCTACTGCTCCCCTCCGGGCGTCCCCGGATAGACCAAAAGGTAGGGGCAGAGGTGCTATAGAGGCAATGTCTGCCGTAGGCACTGCACACCGTCGGAATTGGCCGATCTGCACATAGTCTGGGTCGAATCTGGCTGATTTCAGTCCCGCTTGTGAGCCGCGCTGGTGAACAGTCATTGCGCCAGACGCAGCGAGTGCCTTGCCGGAGGCAATTATTCGCTGATAGTGTGTCCACTCTGAACACCACGACCCCCCCTCTGCCTGTGCCACCTGCCGCTGCGGCCGACGAACGCCGTGTGCTCTACGAGATCATTCGCACGGTCTCGTCGAGCGTCGATCTCGAGAAGGTCTTAGGCGCCATCGTCGAGCTCGTGACCGAACAGACGCGCGCCCATGCGACGCTGATCTTCATTGTGGAAGGCCCCGACGACGCACTGGTCTTGCGATCGGTCTCGGACGAGCGCTATCGCGATCAGATTGGCAGCGTCTCGATGAGCCGCGGTGAGGGCTTGGCTGGCTGGGTCGCCAAACACCGCGAGCCCGTCTTTATCGCCGAGAATGCGCTCCAGGATCCGCGCGTCAAGTACTTCCCCGAGTTCGAGGAGGAGAAGTACCAGTCGATCGTGTCGGTGCCGTTGATCGCCCCCGACGACGAGATGATCGGCGTGATCGCCCTCCACGCCGAGGCGCCACGCGTCTTCACCGAGGAGGACGCCGCCTTCGTGATCCACTCGGCCTCGCTGGTTGCCTCGGCGATTGTCAACGCGCGCCTCTACGAGGCCGCCAGGCGCCGCGTGCGCGAGCTTGAAGGCCTCTCCGTTCTGTCGACTGCGGTCTCCTCGTCAACGACGCTCGACGATCTCTTGCCCACAGCCGCCGACCAGGCACTGCCGCTGCTCAATGCTGACGCTGCGCATATCTATCTGCTCGATCGCGGCGACCGTCTCCAACGCCACGCCTCGGCGCCCGAGGTGGGTGACGCTCCGTCCGCCGTGACGGTCAGCGAACTAGCCGAAGCCCGCCGAGTCGGCACCACGAGTTCCGTCCAGGCCACGCTCGGCGCTGCGCTCTGGGGTGGTTCGCCCGAGCCCGGTTCGCTGTTGATGCCGATGCTCGCGGACGGTGAACTACTTGGCGCACTTGTCGCGCATGCCATCGACGATCGCCCCTTTAGCGACGCCGACCGCGACCTAGCGAGCTCGATTGCCTCGCAGGTGGCTGTCGGAATTAAGAAGATTCGCCTGATTGAAGGGCTCGAAGAGCGCAATCTGATCAAAGACTTCTTCGCCGATCTCGCCGCTGGACGCTTCGCCGATGGCCTTTCCAGTCGTGCCCGTCGCCTCGGTTGCGACTTCAACCAGCCCAAGCTCGCAGTCGTCGTGATCGGCTGGCGCGATGCCGACGATGAGGGTCGCGTGGATGCCCTCGAGCGTTTTCGTACCGGCATGATGCGCGCGCTGCCTGGCGTCCTGATCGACCAGCGCGACGAGGAGGCCGTCGCGCTCGTACCGGCGCTCGGTGCGGACGAAACCGAGACGCTCAAGCGGCTGGAGAAGGTGTTGGGCGAGGGAACCAACCGTCTGCCACTCGTCGTCGGCGTCTCCAGCCCCTGTCTTGGCGCCGCCGCACTGGCAATTGGGTTGCAGGAGGCGCGCCAGGCCGCCCTCGCCGCACCGGTCATCGTCGACGCACCCGCGATCGTGCCGTACGACGGCCTCGGGCCGTACAAGTATCTGTTGCGTGTGCCGCTCGACGGCGATGTCCGCGACCGGCAACGCGATGCGTTGAAGAAGCTCGGCGAGTACGACCGCCAGCGCCAGGCTCAGTTGACGCGCACGCTGGAGGAGTTTCTGCGCCAGCGCGGCAACATCTCGGCCACCGCGCAGGCGCTCTACGTGCACCCCAACACCCTCCGACAGCGGCTGCGTCGGATCGAGGAGTTGACGGGGATCAATATCAAGCACGACGACTGGTTGATGATCGAGATCGCGCTCAAGCTGATCCGGCTTGAGGAGGCGCTCGGACCAGCAGCGAGCTAGTGCCGAGGCGTCCACGCGACGCATGCCTCTCTACCACCTCTTCACCACTGCCTTACGGGACGCTTCCCCGTTGCTCCGCTGGACGGCCCTAACCTATTACGCATGACGGTTCCTGTTCGGATTGGCATCAATGGCTTCGGTCGCATCGGCCGACTCGTCTTGCGCGCTGCCTGGGAGTGGCCCGAGCTCGAGTTTGTCCACATCAATGAGGCGCATGGCGACGCGACATCGAGTGCGCACCTGCTCGAGTTCGATTCGGTACACGGTCGCTGGCAGCGCGAGATCACTGCCACTGCCGACACGCTCACCATTGACAATCAGGTGCTCAGCCACTCGTCGTTTGCCAACCCGGAGGAGATCGACTGGGAAGCGCTGGGCGTTGACGTGGTGCTCGAGGCGACGGGTCGCTTTAAGACGCTTGCCACGCTGCAGCCCCACTTCGATCGTGGCGCCCGCAAGGTTGTCGTCGCCGCACCTGTTCACGATCCAGCCGCGATCAACATCGTGGTCGGCATCAACGAGGACCAGTACGACCCCGCGATCCACGATATTGCCACGGCCGCGTCGTGCACGACGAACTGTCTCGCCCCAATCGTGCAGACGATCCATCAGGCACTCGGCATTCGCCACGGCCTGATCACAACGCTGCACGACATGACGAACACGCAGACGATCGTCGACCTGCACCACAAAGACCTGCGGCGCGCGCGCTCGGCCAGCCAGTCGCTGATTCCCACCACGACGGGTTCGGCACGCGCGATCGGGTTGATCTTCCCCGAGCTTGAGGGCAAGCTGAATGGCCTTGCCGTCCGCGTACCGCTCCTCAATGCCTCGCTGACTGACTGCGTCTTCGAAGTCGCCCGCGCGACGAGCGTCGAAGAGGTCAACAGCCTGCTGGAGGCCGCGACACACGGACGCCTCGCCGGCATCCTTGGCTATGAGCCGCGCCCGCTCGTCAGCATCGACTATCGCACCGATCCACGCTCGTCGATCGTCGACGCCCTCTCGACGATGGTGGTCGACGGCACGCAGGTCAAGATTCTTGCCTGGTACGACAACGAATGGGGCTACGCGAACCGGTTCGCCGAGCTCGCCCGACTCGTCGGCCAACGGCTGTCCGAGTAGCATCGAGGACATGAACGCGGCCGCTCGAGCTGGAGACCTGCGCAACTACGCGCTCGTCACGGCCGCCTACTGGGCCGACACGATCACCGATGGCGCGATCCGCGTCCTCGTCCTGTTCTATTTCTACCAGCTCGGCTACAGCCCGCTCGAGGTCGCCTCGCTGTTTCTCTTCTACGAGGCCTTTGGGATCCTGACCAACCTCTTTGGCGGCTGGATCGCTGCCCGCTTCGGCCTCAAATCGACGCTGCTGGCCGGACTCTCGCTGCAGATCGGCGCGCTGCTGATGCTCGCGCTGGCCCCCTCGCCGTGGCTGGTCGTGCCGTACGTGATGGCATCTCAGGCCGTCAGTGGCATTGCCAAGGATCTGACCAAGATGAGCTCGAAGAGCGCCGTCAAGCTCGTGGTGCCCGACGATGCACCCGACGCACTGTTTCGCTGGGTGGCAATCCTGACGGGATCGAAGAACGCCCTCAAAGGTGTCGGCTTTTTCCTCGGCGGGGTGCTCCTGACCGTGGTGGGCTTCCAGCCGGCGCTCGGCATCCTCGCCGTCCTCGTCGGTGCCGCTCTCGTGTTGGTGCTGGTGGCAGTCCATGGGGAGCTTGGTCGCCCCGACGCCAAGGCGCGCTTCAGCCAGATGTTCTCGAACAATCGCGCCGTCAATCTGCTCGCCGCAGCGCGCGTCTTTCTGTTTGCGTCACGCGACGTCTGGTTCGTCGTTGGCCTGCCGGTCTATCTGCGCAGCGTGCTGGGCTGGAGCTTCTGGGAGGTCGGTGGTTTCATGGCGATCTGGGTGATTGCCTACGGCATCGTGCAGGCCTTCGCGCCGCAACTGTTGCGCCGTGTAGGCGGCCAGCCGACGGGCTTTACGGCCGCCTGGCTCGCCTTTGGGCTCGCGATTCTGCCCGCAGGCATCGCGATCGCCTTGGCGACCAACCTCGACGCAACGACCGTCCTGGTCGGCGGACTGATCGTGTTTGGCTTCGTCTTCGCTCTCAACTCGGCCGTCCACTCGTTCTTGATCCTGCACTACGCCGACGGCGACAAGGTCGCAATGAATGTCGGCTTTTACTACATGGCCAATGCGGGCGGCCGCCTCGCCGGCACGATCCTGTCCGGCCTGCTCTACCAGTGGCAGGGCCTCGAGGCGTGCCTCTGGGCCTCGGCCCTGATGGTGCTGGCAGCGGGAATGATCTCGCTGCTGCTGCCGCGGACCCAAGTCGCGGCCGCGTCGCCTGCTCGCTAACACCAAGCGCGATCAGGGGTGGCGGGCGACACGACAAGTGCGCACTTGTCATGTCCGCTAACGCAAAGCGTGATCAGGGGTGGCGCGCACGCCAGGGAGGACATCACATCCGCGCGGTTGTGGTGTCCTCCCCCACTCCACGCTCCAAGGCCACTCACTATCCTAGGGAGGACACCACAACCGCGCGGATGTGATGTCCTCCCTAGGATCAACAGCGGAGTAGAGCTACCCGCGGGCCTTGACCAGCGCGGTCAATTGCGGAACCACAGCGTTGAGATCGCCGACGATGCCGAAATCGGCGTAGTCGAAGATCGGCGCGTTTTTGTCTTTGTTGATCGCCACGATCGTGCCCGAACCCTGCATGCCAACCTTGTGCTGGATGGCGCCTGAGATACCACAGGCGACGTAGAGCTTCGGTGTGACGGTCTTGCCGGTCTGGCCCACCTGGGCGCTATACGGGTACCACCCCGCATCGACGACGGCACGCGTTGCAGCAACCGCACCACCAAAGGCCGTTGCGAGCTCTTCGATCGGACCAAAGCCCGACGCGTCGCCAAGACCACGACCACCGGCGACCAAGACGTCGGCAGCGCTGATGTCCGGGCCCGTCTCGACCGCGTCCTCGTGGCCGACCAGCGTGACGGCCTGCGACCAGGCGCGGAACGACGGCGTAAAACGCTCGACGGGCGCCGTGCCACCGTTGCCCTCCGTTGCTGCGAAGGCATTTGCGCGCGTCACGACCACACCGACTGCAGAAACAAAGCCACAGTGCGCGAGCACCGAGTCGCCAAGACCGGAGCGGCGGGTCACAAGTGCCCCACCCTCGGCATGGAGTTCGACAGCATCGATCACGATGCCGGCACCAAGTCGGGCAGCGAGCCCGGCCATGGCGTCAGCCGTCATGATCGACGCTGCTGCCAACCAGTAGCGGTAGCCACCGGCCTCCTGCGCGGTTGCGCAGGCATCGACGACAGGCTGGGCAATGCCGCTCGCCAGGAGCGCGTCGTCGGCAACACGCACCGTTGAGGCACCAAAACCACCGAGGGCAGCCAATTTGGCATCGTCGAGGCCACTGCCACAGACGATCGCCTCGACCGACTCACCCAATGCGGCACCCAAGCGGGCAGCCTCCTCGAGCACACCAATCGAGCCGCGGGAAACTTCGCCACTCTGGACCTCGCAGAGCACTGCAATGCCAGCCATTATGCGACCACCTTCTTCTCGATCAGGAATGCGAGGAGCTGCTCGGCAGCAGTGCCGTCGTCCTCAAGAACAATCGTGTCACCACGTCCAGCAGGCTTCGAAAGCCCACCGACACTCGTCGCGGCACCTGCCGCACCAACGGTGCTGGCATCGATGCCGAGCTCGGCGAGCGTGACAACCTCATGCGGCTTGCGCTTGGCACCCATAATCGCGGGCAGAGGGGGATAGCGCGGGTCGTTGATCGCATCGGAGACCGAGACGACACACGGCAGCTGGGCCTTGACGGTGTCGTAGCCCGTCTCGACCTGGCGCTTGACGGTTACGCTGCCATCGGCCAGCGCGATCGAGGCGGCCTGCGTGATGCACGGCACCTCGAGCAGCTCGGCGACCAGCCCAGCCATCACGTAGCACTCACTGTCGGCAGCCTGCTGTCCGAGCAGGATCAGGTCGAACGATTCGCGCTTCAGAGCGGCAGCCAATACGCGTGCGGTCCCCAACAGGTCGCTGCCAGCAGCTGCCTCGTCCGCGATATGGATCGAACGATCGCCACCCTGCGCAAGCGCGCGATCGACAGATCGTCCAGCACTCTCGGGTGCCATCGTCACGATCGTGATCTCGGTGTCGGGCGCAGGCCCTTCCTTGATCTGAACGGCTGCCTCGATGGCATGACGGTCATACGGATTCAACGTGTTCTCGCCGCTACGGACAAGCCGGTGAGAGCCATCATCAATCCGCTTCACCGCGGTGGGGTCTGGTACTTCCTTCACGCAGATCGCGATTCGCACGGTCCGGCCTCCTGAGGTTGCGGGATAGACGATACCTAACCCCGCAAGGTGATTCGCCGGGCTTAGGCTGCGCGGCTGAACGGACCGCGACGCCGAACCTGCCATCGCTGCGGCGTTTCCTTCGTTTCGGCCGGTAGATCGGCACCGCGCGCTGTGGCAATACCAGCCGCCACCAGCGCCTCCTCAAGAAAGCCTGCGCGACGCAAGATCACACTCGCCGCAGCAACCTCGTCCGCGGCCGAGCGATCGTCGGACACGATGCCGCGCGCAAGCTCGATCGCGAGCTCGCGACGAAACGGACCTTGATCCATCAAGTAGGTGGCTGCACGGGCTGCGCTCATAACCTCAATCTACCCCCGAAACAGACAAATTTCGTCCCACCACGTAATCCATACGAAATCTTCACGCCCACTTTCACCAGTGGCGAGAACGCAGAAGGCGTGTTCCCGCCCACAATTCGCGCTCAATCGTGCACCAAATGTGAAGACCGCCAACGTGTTTCACCAGTCCGGAACGGAACTCCCCCAATCGCTTTACCCACGGCCCCTTCGAGGCTGCGTACCTTAGGCAACGACCGCGAACCTCGCGGGATCCCTAAGGAGGATCATTGAAACGGAATGGACGTCTCATCGCGCTCGGCATTTGCGCGGCGATCGGCGCGGCCTTCGCTGTGCCGTCGATTGTTGGTGCCGACGCTCCCGTGCCGCTGGCACGCAACTCGTACGCCGTCAGCGGCTTCAAGGTCTCGCCCGAGGGCAAGCAGGCCAACTCGATCGTGCCGACCAACAGCAAGGGCAAGTTCCCGCTTCGCACCATGGACCTGAGCCAGGTTCCGTGGGGCACGACGATGACCGGTGTGATCGGCGTCGAGTTCGTCAACCCGGCCAGCTGTGGTACGTCGCCGGCGTTCACGTACAGCGGGACCAGTGCTGCCTGCAAGAACACGTACGGTACGGGCGTCTCGTTCCCACTCCAGCTGCCTAAGCCGCTGCGGAACGCAAAGCTCGGCATCCTCGGTGGCCTCAACGAGAATGGCGAGTGTTCCGGCTCGTTCGAGAAGCCATCGGCTCCTCCCGGCTTCCTCTGCGTCTACCCAGGTAAGACTGGCTCGGCCGCTGAGTACTTCGACAAGACCGAAGCCGATATTTTCAACGTCTCGAAGAACGGCGACGGCTCGTACGCAGTCGAGATCTTCCCGCTGACGGGCAACGCCTCGAAGTTCGGCTTCCGCGTGTCCGTACAGGGTGCGATCGCCGGTCCGGCCAAGTTCTTCGGCACCTGGGCTTACACAGCTCCGACCAAGGAAATCCCACTCACGGAGTCGGCCTCCTAGGCCCTCCAGATAACTAGTAAGGCATACACATGATGAAACGACTTCTCATTCTCGTCGCCGCTCTGATGGCCACCATGGTTGTCACCGCGCCGGCGTTCGCCGTCACGAAGATCGTCACGGGCGGCTCGACCGGCCTCCAGATCCTCGGCTCGGCGCTCGCGTCGCAGTACGGTAAGGACTCGGGCGGCAAGTTCCGCGTCACGGTCTCGGGCGGTGGCTCGGGTGCCGGCCAGACGGGTGCCGCGAACGGCACGTTCCAGATCGGCAACTCGTCGTCGGACAAGTCGTCCTCGACGCCGGCCGGCACGACGTTCACGCCGATCACGAAGGAGCCCTTCGCGATCATCGTCAACAAGTCCAACCCGATCAAGGGCCTCACGGCCGCGCAGGTCAAGGCCATCTTCCTCGGCCAGGTCACGAACTGGAAGGACGTCGGTTGGTCCGCGGGCGGAGCCATCAAGTGCTTCTCGCGCGTCTCCACCTCCGGCACCCGCCAGTCGTTCCAGAAGCTCTTCCTCGGTAACATCAGCACGGCCGTGTCGAACTCGTGTCCGGCGCTCGCGTCGAACGCGCTCGACCGCTCGTCGGTGGCCAACTCCAAGTCGGGAATCGCGTTCGTGACCTACGCATACACGATCGGCTCCGGCGGTGCGACCGTCAAGACGTTGCCGATCGACGGCGTCGCTCCGAGCCTGACCAACGTGGTCGCCAATAAGTACAAGTTCTGGAACTGCCAGTACTTCGTCACTAAGGGTGATCCCACCGGTGACGTTGCCACGTACATCAACTGGGTGCGCAGCGCCAAGGGTGCGGCCATCATCAAGGCCTACGCCGTCCCATACACGGGCACCTACGATCAGTGCATCGCAGGCTGATCTCTAGCTAACGCAACCGCGGGGGTCGGGCACATGCCCGGCCCCCGCATCACCACTCACCAGCTTCCCCCATGGCTTCCTTCACCCGCCCCCTCCAGACCCCGACACCGCAAGCGTCGCCCTCCGGCGCCCGTGCCGACAGCGTGTTCCGCGGCCTCGTGATCGCGATCGCCGGGTTTATGCTGATCGTGATCCTCGCGATCACCGCCTTCGTTTTCTACACCGGTTGGCCGTCCTTCTCGGCCAACGGCCTCGCCTGGTTTGGCTCCGGCGATCAGCCGCTCGACGTGCAGCTCGGCAACTCCTTCCTCGGCGACCCCGAGACCGGCGAGCCCTCGACGGCGCTCGGCGCCATCATCGCCATGTCGATCTGGCAGGC
>JAEMTW010000238.1 GCA_016462095.1 Thermoleophilia bacterium | reverse complement strand
AGGGTGCGCTGGATCGAGGCGTCGGGGACACCGCCAGCGCGCGCGCCGCGGACGGCCTGGGCGAGCGCCGGGTTCTCGCGGGCGATGAAGCGGTCGTCGCCCTCACCCTCCTGCGTGGCGGCGAGCACCGCGTTGAGGTGGCGATTGAGCATCTTGGAGCCGGCGACGAGCGCGGCGACCTTGGTCTCTTCGACAACCTTCCAGCGGACGTACTGCTCGATGTCGGGATGGTCGAGATCGAGCGTGACCATCTTCGCGGCGCGGCGCGTCGTGCCACCAGACTTGATCGCACCCGCGGCACGATCGCCGATCTTGAGGAAGCTCATCAGACCCGACGAGCGACCGCCACCGGAGAGACGCTCCTCCGAGCCACGCAGCTTCGAGAAGTTCGAACCGGTGCCCGAGCCGTACTTGAAGACGCGTGCCTCGCGGACCCAGAGGTCCATGATGCCACCCTCGTTGACGAGGTCGTCGTCGACGGACTGGATGAAGCAGGCGTGCGGCGCCGGGCGCTCGTAGGCGCTCGTCGAACGCTTCAGTTCGCCCGAGCGGGGCTCGCAGTACCAATGGCCCTGAGCCGGTCCAGCAATGCCGTAGGCCCAGTGCAAGCCGGTGTTGAACCACTGCGGCGAGTTCGGCGCGGCGACCTGCAGGGCGAGCATCGCTTGCAGCTCGTCGCGGAATGCGAGCGCACCGGCTTCGTCAAAGTAGTCGTGCGTGTAGCCCCAGTAGGCCCAGCAGCCGGCAAGGCGGCCGAAGACCTGGCGCGCGTCGTTTTCACCGACAAAGCGCTGGTCTTCTGGCAGGGCGGACAGTGCGTCTTCGTCGGCCTCGTGACGCTGCAACCAGGTGGGCACGCCGTCTTCATGAACCGGCTTCAGCTGCGCTGCGACGCCGGCTTTGCGGCAGTACTTCTGCGCGAGAATATCGACGGCAACTTGGCTCCAACCCTCGGGTGCCATGATCGTCGCCTCGAATGCGACGGAACCATCGGGGTTGACGATGCGAGACGTTCGCTCGACGAAGGAAATCCCATCGTACGGGTCGTTTCCTTCAGTGGTGTATCGGCGTTCGATGTCCATCGTGTTCCTCCTAAAACCACCCCGCGGTGGCGTCTACGAAATCTAGTACCCGCTGTCTCACGGGGGACGACAAATTTAGCGCCCCGATCGGACGGACCCCCGACGCCGCCGTCTGTCGCGGGATTCCAGCCTCTACACTACACGAGTGGAAGTCGAAGAAACGCTCCGCACAATTGGCATTGTGCTCGCCGCCGGACTGATCGCCGTACCGATTGCGCAGGCTCTCCGTCTACCAGTGATGGTCGTGCTGATCGCGGTCGGACTCGTCTGTGGACCGTACGCTCTCGACCTCGTCAATGTCCCGCTCGATAGCGCTGGGCCATCCCTCCTCTTCTCGCTTGGCGTCGCCTTGATCCTCTTTCATGGTGCGCTCGGTATCAAGCTGCGAGTGATCTCGCGGACCGTGGTTGGATTGTTGCTGCTCGCTGTACCCGGTGTGATGATCACGGCTGGCATCGTCGCGCTTGCCGTGATTCCACTGTTTGGGGTGTCGTGGCAGATTGCCCTGCTCGCGGGCGCCGTCTTGGCGGCAACCGATCCGGCAATTCTGATTCCGCTCTTCGATCGACTTGGACTGAAACCAAAGATTGCTCAGACCGTGATCACCGAGAGCGCACTCAACGATCCCATGAGTGCCGTCTTTGCCTTGACGATGGCCGGCCTCGTCACCGCAAGCACGATCTCGGGCTCAGGCAGCGTAGACGTTGCCCCGGCGATGGATTTTCTGTCCAGCATCGGTATCGGTGGGGTGATTGGCGTCGTTGCCGGCGTGCTGATGGCGATCCTCTTATCGACCAACCGATTCGGTGTGCTGCGGGCGCTGCCGGCCGCAACGCTGCTTGCCTTGCTCGCTCTGTCTTACTCGTTCAGCGAGGTGGCCGGTGGCTCACCCTACCTCGCGGCCTTCATCGCCGGTCTAATTGTCAGCAACAAGGATCTGCTGCGGGTAGATCATGACCAAAAGCAGGAACACGAACTCGAGATCTTTACGACGCAGACGGCAGACATCGTGATGCTCGCGATCTTTGTCGTGGTTGGCATCAACCTCGACCTCGACCTGCTGCGCGAGTACCTCGTGCCGGGCCTCTTGGTGATGGCGGTCTTCGTCTTGATCGCGCGACCGGTGACCGTCTTTGCCTGCCTGACAGTCGATCGCCGTGGAGCGTGGACCCGACAAGAGAAGACCTTCATCTCTTGGTGTCGCGAGACAGGAGTCGTGCCAATCTCACTTGCCAGCCTGTTGGTCAGTCAGCAGGTAGAGGGCGCCGATATCGTCCTCGCGCTCGTCACCTTTGCGGTCGTCGTGACCCTACTGCTGCAGGCAACCACGGCTGGGTGGTTGGCAGGTCGTCTGGGTCTCCTCGAGGACGCGCCAGGCGCACCAAAACGAACCTAGCTCGTCTCGTTTAAGACGTCGAGCACGACGCCCGCGCAGTGCGCGATCAGCGCCGCTTCTGCACCAGGTGTGGCATCCGCGATGTGCGGCGTCAACACCACGTTCTGAAGGTCGCAAAGCGCGAGCGGTACGTGCGGCTCATCGCTAAACACGTCGAGTCCCGCACCAGTGATGCGCCGCTCGACGAGTG
>JAEMTW010000237.1 GCA_016462095.1 Thermoleophilia bacterium | reverse complement strand
CCCTTGCCGCAGGGGCAGCCCATCTCGGTGAGCACCGCGCCGAGAGAGTGCGGGCCGGCGGCATCGTACGCTCGGCTGCCAAGAAGCCTGACGCGATCGTCGCGCAGCGCCATCACGAGACTGCGCTGCTGATCGTTGAGTTTGGCGTGCCGGAGAAACTCGAAGCAGCGGCGGTCGGCGAACAACGCAGTGGGCGTCGTGTACTTGGTACACATGTGGAGGTTGTGCACCTGCAACATAAGGTCGCGCTCCGAGCCTTTGGCGTAGTGGCGGATCGAGCGGTGGCGGCAGGGCGCCCGTGGGAGCGGCACCGGATCGCCCCTTAGGAATTGCTTGGCAAGTGCATCCACGGCGGCCTCGGGAAGGTGACCGCAGTGCGAGTGTGACCACCAGTACGTGATCGACTCGAGGTGCTGCTCGTGCGCCATCGCCCATCCCTGCCAGTCGTCGCACAGCGCCCGAGAGCGCACTGAGAGGCTGGAGCGACGAAAGTGCTCGCCCGCGAGGATCGGGGAGGTCGAGTCAAAGATGTAGAGTGCCCGCTTCCCAGCGAGCACCGCCAGCGCGTCCACACGATGAGCGAGCTCCGCGTCGTAGTTGTCGCGAGAGCCGCCGATCAAATCATCGGTGGCGAGAGCGCCGCCGAGCCGCGTGCCATCGTGCAGCAGCGCCGCCCGTGCGATCCGTTGCGCCCGAGGATCCCACGAGCCATCACCAACGACGGCCGCCGTGTACGCAAAGCCTTGGAGCTGCTCATCAGCAAGCATCGCCTCGAGGGTGAGGTTGGCGAGCTGCACACAAAAGCCGGGTCCACCGCGCCAAGACACCTCCTCCGCCGTCGGCGTGTCGACTGGCAGAGGGTCGAGCCCCGCCCGATTGCGCCGGTCGTTCGCAGCCGCTCGGCGCGTCGCCTTGGCGGCCGTGTCGCGGTCAAAGGAGGCGACAGCGATAGGTAGCGCAGACGCATACAACTGCACAATGACTGAGGAGTCAGCAGCGGCGGCGCCCTCTCGACAGCAAATGGAGCGCCCGTCAGCGGCGATACGCCACGTCTGCTGGCGGTACCGGGCAAGCCGAGCGACCTCGTCGATAGTGCTCTTTGGTGGAGCCCTCCCGCGGACCACGGTCTCAGTGCCGCCGCCCTCGACAGGAACAATGTAACGAGTGTGCGGGCCGTGGAGCTCCGCATCTGTGGGCGACGGGAGCGATCGCTCCTGCTGCGGAGGGGCAGGTGCAGCCGCCCAGGTTCGATACGCGCTCTCCCACTCCTCGGCCGCAGCAGCGTCGCCCGCGGTCATGCGGCGAATGAGCTCGTCCAGGTCATCGCGTGGTCCGGTGGAGGCGTCGCCGTCTAGGGTGCCGGGCATGAGCGCCCCCGTGCCTCGCCATATCTGCTGCGCGTCGAGAACAGCCTCGCGCGCCACCGGTTCGATGTCGAGTTCACGCAGGTCGACAACAAGCTGGTCCCACGCCTTCCTCGAGGCGAGTAGTGCGGAGCCCGTGCGTCGTGCAAACGCAGGTACAACCGAGGTCGCCTCGTCGAAGGTCATAAAGTCAGACCCATCGTTGCGACAGACCTGCGAGCGTACTACGACGCCCGCCGAGAGCAGCAGCCACACGCCACGTCTCGTCCGCCCAAGTTGGTGGTTCGTAGCATCAGAGACGAGTGGACCCTCAAAGAGGCGAAGGTCATCGCGCGTGAGAGAGCTGTAAATCACCGAGGCGCGATCAAACGGATCACCCTTAGGTGGATCATGCTCGAGGATGAAGTTGAACGTCGGAGTCCGATCCTCATCCGCGGCTGCAGCGAGGCGGCGGAGCAGGGCGACGTGCTTCATGTACATCTCGGTGGGGAAAACGCGGCCCACCGGGGACGAGCCAAGGGTGGCGTCGCCACTGGCGAGGAGCTCCTCCAAATGTACCCATGACCACTCGGCAGGGTGGGCACCGAGGCTGCCCCACAGAAAGCACGTGAGCGAGAGAAGCGAGCGCGCGCAGAAGCGCAGCTGGCTGTCGATGCCGTCAGAGAGGGCAGCAGTGATGGCGGCATGGACGCTGGCTGCGGTAAGTGAGGCGCAGTGTACCCATCCATCTCCAACTCGTCGGGCCTCTGTGAGCCCTTCAGTGAGGAGCCCGAAGTTCGGAGCGGCGTGCCAGACGTCAGGAAGGTAGCGGTCGACACAGAGTCTCGAGACCAGGCCGCGAAAGCGCCTGTAATAGATGGCGCGTCGGGTCATTTCAACGTTCTCCGCAGACGCATTGGACATCGGCCCAAACGGCGCGTACGCCTCGATGATCGAGGACAGCCCGACGTGGGTGACGCGCCCGTACTCACGTGGGCTGCATCGTACCATCTGCTCCACATGCTTGAGCCACGCCAGGCACAGCCCAACCTGTTTATTCTGCGTCGGGCGCTGATCTCCACTGAGCTTGCGCCGATCGCCGACATGCGTGTATACGGCATCGTAGGCGAGCCGAGGGATGGGGCGCCCGCCGATGATCGCCGCCGCGAGAAACCACGGCGGGGCAGGAGCTTCGGAGGGCATGCCCGAGCCATCGAAGGTGACTGCGGCATACGTCGTCTTCGACGCGTCATCGGTGATGCCGAATTGACTGGCTGAGACGGCGGCCCACTCGTCTAGGATCGAGATGACGACGGCGGCTGCAGCCCAGCTCGTCA
>JAEMTW010000236.1 GCA_016462095.1 Thermoleophilia bacterium | reverse complement strand
GCGATCGGATTTGTGTTGTCCGAATGGCGCTCACCCGAACCCGTTTTTCCACGAACCCGTGCCGGGCGCGGTATCGCCATTCTCTGTGGCGCAACCGGGGTGGCCTTCACAGGCGCCGATGGTCTGCTCCCCCTCGGCCTGCAGGTGGGTCTCGGCTGGCCGATCCTCTTGGCGGCGGTCCCACTGATCTTCACGACCGTCGCCTGGGCCTCGGGCTCATTCGCCAGCGCCCGTGTGACGCTCAGCAATCGCAGCCAGCTGCTGATTGCCAGCCTAATCGTCTGTGCCGGCGTGGGCATCATGGGCCTACCCCTCTTCGGCGGTCTGACGCTGGCCGTCGGCATCGTCATCGCAGCGTTCGGAATGGGGATTCAGAGTCCGGTCGCGCTCCTCAGCGCGGCGGCAGAACGACCGAGTGGCGAGGGGCGAGCGACAGCATCCGTGCCGCTCGCACGGAGCATCGGTGGTGGCATTGGCATCGCGATTGCCGGCGCGCTCGTCGTGCGAGCAGTCGGTCGCGACGCAATGAACAACGCGGAGCAGGCCACCTCAGCCGTACCGGCGATTGCAGCAGCCGTCCAGCACTCGAATCTCCTGCTCGCCGGCGTCTGCCTTGTGAGCCTGCCGGCTGTCTTTCTGCTGCGCCGCGATTAGGCCGTGCCGTTAGGCAGTGCGGTTACGCAGTGCGGTTACGCAGTGCGGTTACGCGGCGCGCATTCCCTGCGCAGCAGCCATCACCTGCAGCTTGCGGAGACTCTGATTCTCGATCTGGCGGATCCGTTCACGCGTGACGTTGAAGGCGCGGCCCACCTCGTCGAGCGTGCGGGGATCGTTCCCATCGAGGCCGTAGCGAAGCTCAAGCACGCGGCGCTCACGATAGGAGAGCATGCCGAGGATGCCCTGTAGCGCTTCGCGTTGCATAACGGCTTCGGCGGCCTCATCGGGGCGCGGACCAACCGTGTCCTGGATAAAATCGCCGAAGCTCGACTCGTCGTCCTCGCCAACGGGCTTCTCCAGCGAGATCGGAGCCTGGGCCGAGCGACGGATGTACTCAATGTCCGCGACCGAAACGTCGGCTGCCTCAGAGAGCTCTTCCAACGAGGGATCACGCCCAAATTCTGCCAGCAGGCGGCGCTCGATGCGAGCGACCTTGTTGAGCTTCTCGACGACGTGGACGGGCATCCGGATCGTGCGGCCCTTGTCCGCCAAGGCGCGGGCCACGGCCTGACGGATCCACCAGGTCGCGTACGTTGAAAACTTGTAGCCCTTGCGGTAATCAAACTTTTCGGCGGCGCGCACGAGGCCGATCGTTCCCTCTTGGATCAGGTCGAGAAACGGCAGCCCCTGGTTGCGGTAGTTCTTCGCAATCGACACGACGAGGCGCAAGTTGGCCTCGATCATGTGCTGCTTAGCGCGCTGGTCGCCCTTCTCGATGCGCTTGGCGAGCTCGATCTCCTGCGAGGCCGTCAACAGCGGCACGCGTCCGATGTCCTTGAGAAACAGTTGCAACGTATCGGTCGAGACTTCGCGGGTCGAGAGGTCGAGCGCAGGGCGGGCTTCGTCGGTCGGCTCCTCGCCGACGATCTCCACGTCCGCCGCATCGAGCGCGCGATAGACGTCTTCAACCTGAGTGTCTGTCAAGTCGAGCTCGTCGAGCGTGCCTCGCAGATCCTCGTCCGAAATGGCGCCAGCCTCTTCAGCCTGAGCCAACAGCTCCCGTGCGGCTTCGCTTTCGCCAATCAACTCATCCACGCTATCGCGCTCGAGTCCCTGCTGCATTCCGCCGCTCCTCCGTAGTGAACGTGGCAAAAGCATAAGAAGGGGATCGGACGAAACAATTGTCACGTATGGCTTGGTGGCTCGTTCGGGCGTAATTCTTGATGCGCGCGCCGGTTGGGGTTAGATCGTGGCGAGCAGTTGCTTGGCGACTTGGCTGAGTGGCGAGGTTGGATCGCTGGCCGCCACCTGTCGTAGTTCGGCTCTCGCCGTGTCCGAATCCCGAAGCCAGAGCAGCATCAAGGCAAGGTGGAGTCGCGGCGATGGGTCGGACGGGTTGTCGCGGACGAGTGGCCCCATCTGACCGAACGAGCCGGCCGGATTGTCTTTGGCGTAGCCCGCAATGATCTTGCCGACCTTAGCCTCGACGAGGCCTGGATCGACAACCAGTGCGGCGTCAAACGCCTCGACCGCAGCCAGCCGTTGTCCTGCTCCGATCAGCGCTGCCCCATACGTCACCTGCGCCTGGGCATCGTTGGGTGCTGCCGCTGCCTGCCGCTTGAGCGTGGCAAGGCTCTCACCTTTCGTGGCTGTTGCCAGTACAAACGGCGGGTATCCCGAAGGCATTGCTGGGTGCAGCAGATCGTCGGCAGCAACGCCATAGAACGAGTCGGGCGACGCATCGCGAACGCTGCGCAACGTCTTCTCTCCCGCGGCGCGCTGCCCGGACCAGAGCAGTGCCTCGCCATACGAAAACTGTACGAACGGGTCGGTCGGTGCTGTCGTGGCAACTGCGGCCAGCGCAGCAAGTGCCTTTGCCGGCTCTGCAGCGTCGTACTGCGTCAGCGCCAGTGCGGCCTGCGCGCTCGCTTCGCCCGAACTACCAAGCGTGGCCTGTGCAGCCGACGTGTCGGCCGCTGCGACCTGCGCCGCTGCCAACCGCAGATCAGCCTCAATCCCAGGCG
>JAEMTW010000235.1 GCA_016462095.1 Thermoleophilia bacterium | reverse complement strand
TGGCCGCTGGATTACTTGGATAGACAATCCGACTTCCTAAAAGGGTCTGACCCCAATAGGAAGCTGATCACCGTTCCGGGCGCGTAGGCCGTCCACGCTATCGTGCCGGGGATGCCTACGTTTCCTAGTGAATTTCCACCGCCGTACGATCCCGCGAACGCGGTTGATCAGCCGGCAGCACCCGAAGACCTCAAGATTCCCGCCGGTGTCTGCATCGTCGGTGGCGGCGCGGCGGGTCTCGCCTGCGCCGTCAAGCTTGGCCAGTTGTTGGCCGACGATCCCGAGTCGCTCGAGAAGCTCGGCGAGGTGCCGATTGTCGTCATCGAGAAGGGCAAGGCTGTTGGCAGCCACTCGCTGAGTGGCGCGATGGTCAACCTGCAGCCGCTGCGCGACTTGTTCCCCGACCTCAAGGACGAGGACTTTCCGACCTACGGTGCGGTCGACAAGGAGTCGGTCCATTTCCTGACCAGCCAGAAGCGGCAGATCAAGCTGCCGACGCCGCCCGAGTTTAAGAACCACGGCAACCATGCGTTGTCGCTCGCGACCCTCAACAAGTGGCTCGCCGAGCAGGCCGAGGCGCTCGGTGCGTATGTGCTGCCCGAGACGGATGCCCAGGAGTTGCTCGTCGAGGACGGTCGCGTCGTCGGTATTCGAACCGGCATCAAGGGTCTCGACAAGGATGGCGTGGAGAAGCCCGGTGCGGCTCCTGCGACTGAGGTGCTGGCTCAGGTGACGGTGCTCGCCGAGGGTGCGCAGGGCAAGCTGCGCGAAGCCGCGATGACGGCCTTCGATGTCTCGAGCCCGTACCCGCAGATCTACGCGCTTGGCGTCAAAGAGCTGTGGAAGGTCGAAAAGCCGCTCGATCGCATCATCCACACGCTTGGCTGGCCGCTGCGCGGTGCTGGTCGCTATCGCGAGTTTGGTGGCTCCTGGATCTATCCGATGGGTCCCGACCAGGTCTCGATCGGCCTCGTTGTCGGCCTCGACTGGGCCGACTCGACGCTCAGCGTCCACGATCTGTTGCAAGAGCTCAAATTGCATCCGCTAGTCCGCAACATCTTGGAGGGTGGCGAGCGCCTCGAGTGGGGCGCGAAGATCATCCCCGAGGGTGGCTACTACGCGATGCCCGACCAGCTCAGCCTGCCGGGTGCGCTGTTCGTGGGCGACAGCGCCGGCTTCGTCAACGTGCCGCGCCTGAAGGGCGTGCATTACGCAATTCGTTCGGGCATCTTGGCCGCGCAGGCGATCCACGCTGCACTCAGGGCTGGGCACGACATCACTGCGCACGGCGCGTTGGCTGCGTACGACTCTTCGGTGCGTAATGGCGAGATCGGCAAGGACCTGTACGAGGTTCGCAATATGCGCCAGCAGTTCCAGAAGGGTCTGATTATGGGCGGCTCGATCGTGCCGCTGATCACCGCCTCGAAGGGCAAGATTCCCCTGGGCGCAACAGCCTTTACAGACGACGCGAAGCACGAGGTTGAAAACCTCAACAGTCGCTACACGGCGCCGGATGGCACGTACACGTTTGACAAGTTGTCGAGCGTCTTCCTGTCGGGCAACAAGACGCGTGACGATCAGCCGAACCACCTACGGATCCACGAGCCGCGTGTGCCGCGCGAGCTCGCTGAGACCTGGATCAACATGTGCCCGGCGCAGGTCTACGAGATCGTTGAGGGTTCCGAGTCGCGCGACGGCATGGTGCGCGTCCATATGGATCCGTCGAATTGCGTTCAGTGCGGTGCCATCACCGCCAAGGGTGGCCGCTTTACACCGCCCGAGGGCGGCAGCGGCCCCGAATACCAGAAGATGTAGGCCGGGAGGCACCGTGGATCTGTACGAGCATCAAGGCAAAGAGCTGTTCGCGAAAGCGGGCATCCCTGTCGCCGAGGGGCGGATTGCGTTTACGGTCGCCGAGGCGCGGGCAGCGGCCGAGGAGCTCGGCGGCACCGTCGTCGTCAAGAGCCAGGTGCTCGTTGGTGGTCGCGGCAAGGCGGGCGGCGTCAAGGTCGTCAAGAACGCCGACGAGGCCGAGGCTGCAGCCCAGGCGATCCTCGGTCTCGACATCAAGGGGCACATCACGCGCCGCCTGTTGATCGAGCGCGGTGTGGCGATTGCCAAGGAGTACTACGTCTCGGTCACCTTCGATCGTTCGGCCAAGATGCCGCTGTTGATGCTGACGACGATGGGTGGCATGGACGTCGAAGACGTCGCGGCGAACCACCCCGACATGTTGGCGCGCTTGCACGTCGATCCGGCGCTCGGCTATCGCGGCTTTCATGGCGTGCAGCTGATGGCCGCCGCGGGCATTCCGCTCGATGAGCGCAAGGCAGTTGGTGCGATGCTCGCGCAGCTGTACGGCGTCTTCCAATCCGAGGACGCGATGCTGGTCGAGGTCAACCCGCTGGTCTTCCTCGAGGATGGCACGCTGCTTGCGGCCGATGCCAAGGTGACGATCGACGACAACGCGCTCTATCGCCACCCCGACGTGGAGGCGATGCGTGATCTCGCAGCGATGGATCCGCAGGAGCAGGCCGCGCGCGAGGCCCATCTCGCCTACGTCAAGCTCGATGGCGACGTCGGCATTCTCGGCAATGGTGCTGGCCTCGTGATGAGCACCGTCGACGTGATTGCGCAGGCTGGCGGCCGTCCCGCTAACTTCCTCGACGTTGGTGGTGGCGCGAGCGC